>NZ_RZQT01000079.1:0-27111 GCF_003998485.1 Mesorhizobium sp. M7A.F.Ca.CA.001.04.2.1 | reverse complement strand
GACCAGCGGCTTCAGCAGCGACTCGATCTGGAAATTGACGAAACGCTCGGCACGTGCGGCGACCTTGTCGCGCGCCGGGCCGGTCAGTTGTTCGTCGGCCAGCAGCACCAGCCGCGGCTTCAGCGCGTCTTCGCCTGATACAAGCGTGCCGATCGGCGCACCGATCCAGCGCAGCGTGCCATCTGACCCGAGCGCGATATCGCCATTGGCCGAGGCGCCGAAGCGTTCGGCGCGCGCCTCGAACTCGGCGGCCAGCGCCTTCTGGGCAGCGGTGCGCACCGCCTTGGCGTCTTCGCCGCCGGCGGTCTGGTCGGCGGTGAAGCGGAACCCTTGCAGCTCGCCGACATGGTGGCCTTCGACAAGGACGGTTCCGGTAGAACTAATTTCGGCTTCAGGCATGGTATTTTCTCTAAGGCGCCGCATGAGGACGGAAGTCCTGCGGTCTACGAAGCGTTTCGTCAACCGCTCATGCAGCGCATCCGACAATCTGTCTTCGATTTCGCGCGTCTTTTCCTGCCAGTGTGCCTGATCGGCCAGCCAGCCGGGCCGGTTCGACACGAATGTCCAGGTGCGGATCTGGGCAATGCGATGCGAGAGCGTATCAATGTCGCCCTCTGTTGTGTCGGCGCGGCGCACCTGCTCGGCCATGTAATTCTCGTCGACATGGCCGTGGCGTGCGAGGTCCGTGTAGATCGAGGCAATGAGGTCGGCATGCTGGGCCGGCGCGATCCTGCGGTAGTCGGGCAGCGCGCAGGCTTCCCACAGCAGCGCCACGCGCTTGGCATTGGTGGTGAGTGCGCGGATGTCCTCGTCGCGCGACAGATGCTCGAGCGCCTGTGCATCGACGGCAGGCAATGCCCGTGTCAGTCCCTCGACCGGGGCGTTGGTTTCGATCGAGCGCTTCAGCGCGTCGAGGCTGGCAAAGTCGAAATGTGCGGTGCGCCATTGCAGCACCTTCACCGGGTCGAAGTCGTGGCCTTCGATCTTCTTGATCAGATCCTCGTCCAGCGGGTCGACCTGGCCGGTGACACCGAACGTGCCGTCGCGCAGATGCCGGCCGGCGCGGCCGGCGATCTGGCCAAGCTCGGCCGCCGTCAGATTGCGGTACTGGAAGCCGTCGAACTTGCGATTCTGGGCGAAGGCGACGTGGTCGAGATCGAGGTTGAGACCCATGCCGATGGCATCGGTGGCGATGAGGTAGTCGACATCGCCGGACTGGAACAGCGCCACCTGGGCGTTGCGGGTGCGCGGCGAGAGCGCGCCGAGCACGACGGCGGCACCGCCCTGCTGGCGGCGGATCAACTCAGCGATGGCGTAGACCTCGTCGGCGGAAAAGGCGACGATCGCCGTGCGCCGCGGCAGGCGGGTCAGCTTCTTGGAGCCGGCATAGGCAAGATGCGACAGCCTCGGCCGCGTCACCACCGAGACACCCCTCAGCAGGCGCTGCAGGATACTTTGCATGGTGGCGGCGCCCAGCAGCAGCGTTTCCTGGCGGCCGCGCAGGTGCAGGATGCGATCGGTGAAGATGTGGCCGCGCTCGAGGTCGCCGGCGAGCTGCACCTCGTCGATGGCGACGAAGGCGGCGTCGGTCTCGCGCGGCATGGCCTCGACGGTGCAGACCGAATATTTGGCGCCCGGTGGCTGGATCTTTTCCTCGCCGGTAATCAGCGCAACCTTGTGGGCGCCGACCTTTTCGCAGACGCGGGCGTAGACCTCGCGCGCCAGAAGCCTGAGCGGCAGGCCGATGATTCCACTCTCATGCGCCACCATGCGCTCGATGGCGAGATGGGTCTTGCCGGTGTTGGTCGGCCCGAGCACGGCGGTCACGTCGCGGCCCGACAGGATCAGCGGCTCAGTGTGTTTGGGCTGGATGTTCATCAACCTAGAATAAGGCTTCCGGGACCTGGAGATAAGGCTTCTGGCCTCTGGTTGTCGGGAGCGTGCCTCAAATGGGCGCGTATGACAGGCGACACATAGGGATTTCGGGCGCGAAGCGAAAGCGGAATGTTCCGTCGGCGGCCAGAAGGTGGTTCTGTCAAGCTCTCAATCAGATGCGGATTAACGGATAGAACGAGTCTGGAACGAATCGGCGACGAATCAGTGACTCCTGCAGATTCAGCTTTTGTTCACGGCTATATGTGGATTTCGCGACCACGACACGCACCACATGCTGAATCGCTGAACTGGCCCGTTTCGTGCTAAGAGGGCATTGCCATTAACCTTTGCCGATAAACGATCACAATGGCTTGGCGTGCCTCGACCAAGGTTATGAAATTGTTGATCTTTCTTAATCTGCGTTAAGCAATTGGCAGGGGATTCCGGCTGTCGTCGTTAACGTTCAGCTCAAAGCCGGAACGAATCGGCGACGAATCAGTGATGGCGGAATTTTCCCGTTTTGTTCACCTCAATATCTTGTGTTGTGAACAGCTTATCCACCGAGAATCCACAGGCTTGGAAGCTGGTTTCGCACAGGCCGGCCGGGCCGCTGTTAACCTCTGCGTGCCGGATTGGGTCAGCAGCCGTGCTGTCACTTCGAAGGACCATGGCGCCAACGAAAACGGGCCGGCGCGCCGGCCCGTCGATCTCTGCGCCTACATCGCCGTCGTCAGGCGAAATACTGGCCGCCATTGGCCGTGATGGTCGAGCCGGTGATGAAGCCGGCATCTTCGGATGCGAGGAAGACGACGCAGCGCGCGATTTCCTCGGGCTCACCGAGGCGGCCGACAGGAATCTGGGGAATGATGCGCTCGTTGAGCACCTTCTCGTCGATCGCCTTGACCATCTCGGTGGCGATATAGCCGGGACAGATGACGTTGACCGTGATGCCGGCGCGCGCCCCCTCTTGGGCGAGAGCCTTGCTGAAACCGATATCGCCGGCCTTGGCGGCGGAATAGTTGACCTGGCCGGCCTGGCCCTTCTGGCCGTTGATCGAGGAGATGGTGATGATGCGGCCGAACTTGCGGTCGCGCATCCCGCTCCACAGCGGATGCGTCATGTTGAAGACGCCGGACAGGTTGGTGTCGATGACCTCTTTCCACTGCTCGCGCGTGATCTTGTGGAACATGGCGTCGCGGGTGATGCCGGCATTGTTGACCAGCACCGAGACCGGGCCGAGATCGGCCTCGACCTGCTTGATGCCGGCGGCGCAGGCATCATAGTCGGCGACCGACCATTTGTAGACCGGAATGCCGGTCTCAGCCTTGAATTTCGCCGCTGCGGCGTCATTGCCGGCATAGTTCGCCGCAACCGAATAGCCGACGGTCTTCAATGCGATCGAGATCGCCGCGCCGATGCCGCGCGATCCGCCTGTGACGATTGCTACCTTGGTCATGCATTTCCCCTTTTTTGATATCGCCCTGTTGTCGGGCTTGGCAGGCACTGGATACAGAACGGGCGGCTAAAGCGCGTCGCGCTGAGGTAGATTCAGGCGATGCGCTTCAGATGTTTGGTTTTATGCATGTCGGTGTTCCCAAAACCGCTGCGCGCTTTTGGGCGACATGCATGCACGCCGCCCTTTTAGTGACTTTCTTCAGAGTGCTTCGACACACATGGCGACGCCCATGCCGCCGCCGATGCACAGGGTAGCGAGACCCTTCTTGGCGCCGCGCCGGCGCATTTCGAAGACCAGCGTGTTGAAGACGCGAGCGCCGGACGCACCGATCGGATGGCCGATGGCGATGGCGCCGCCATTGACGTTGACGATCGAGGGATCCCAGCCCATGTCCTTGTTGACGGCGCAGGCCTGCGCCGCAAAGGCTTCGTTGGCCTCGACCAGGTCGAGATCGCCGACCGACCAGCCGGCCTTCTCCAAGGCCTTGCGCGAGGCGGGAATGGGTCCGGTGCCCATGATCTGCGGATCGACGCCGGCGGTTGCCCAGGACACGATGCGCGCCAGCGGGGTGATGCCGCGCCTCACCGCTTCCGCTTCGCTCATCAGCAGCGCGCCGGCGGCGCCGTCATTGATGCCGGAGGCGTTGGCGGCGGTTACCGTGCCGTCCTTGTCGAAAGCCGGTTTCAGCTTGGTCATGGCGTCGATCGTGGCGCCGTGGCGGATGTATTCGTCCTGGTCGACGATGGTGTCGCCCTTCTTGCCCTTGATGGTGACGGCGACGATCTCGTCCTTGAACTTGCCGGCCTTCTGCGCGGCCTCGGCCTTGTTTTGCGAGGCGAGCGCGAACTGGTCCTGGTCTTCGCGGGTGATCTGGAACTGACGCGCGACGTTTTCGGCTGTGTTGCCCATGTGGTAACCGTTGAAGGCGTCCCACAGCCCGTCCTTGATCATGGTGTCGATCAGCTTGAAGTCGCCCATCTTGACGCCGGCGCGCAGGTGCTGGGCATGCGTCGAAAGCGACATCGATTCCTGGCCTCCGGCGACGATCACCTTGGCATCGCCGATGGCGATCTGCTGCATGCCGAGCGCGATGGCGCGCAGGCCCGAGCCGCAAACCTGATTGAGGCCCCAGGCGGTGGTTTCCTTGGGCAGGCCGGCATTGATCGATGCCTGGCGGGCCGGGTTCTGGCCTTGCGCGGCGGTCAGCACCTGGCCGAGGATGACCTCGTCGACCTCGCCTGGTTCGACGCCGGCACGCGACAGCAATTCCGTGATGACGACGGCGCCGAGCTCATGCGCCGGGGTGGCGGCGAAAGCGCCGTTGAAGGAGCCGACCGGCGTGCGCGCCGCACTGGCAATGACGATGGAAGCGGACATTTTCTTCTCCAGACTTCAAGGGTGTTGCTCTGTCGTTGGGGACTTTTCTTGCCCTTTCCCAACCCCAAGTCAAACCGGAAATGGGCATGGCGCCCATGCGCCGCAAGCAGGCCATGCCTTGCCATGGCGGCCATTCGTCCATTGCTGCGCAGCATATTTTGCCTGCCATGCAGCATTTAGTGATCCCGCACTGCACAAACTGCTTGGAATTGTGAGGCTTTTGCGCATATCCTCAAAAAAGGCACAATCGTTATCGGCGGCTTACTCAGAGGCGCGCCGGTGTCCCCGGGAGGATGTAGATGGCCGCTAAAGACGATCCGATCATCATCAAGAAATACGCCAATCGCCGCCTCTACAACACCGGCACCAGCACCTATGTGACGCTCGAGGACCTCGCCGAGATGGTCAAGAAGGGCGAGGAGTTCACCGTCCAGGACGCCAAGACCGGCGACGACATCACGCATCCGGTGTTGACCCAGATCATCTTCGAACTGGAGAACAAGGACGGGCAGAACATGCTGCCGATCCCGTTCCTGCGCCAGCTCATCGCTTATTACGGTGACCAGATGCAGATGATCGTCCCGAGCTTCCTCGAACAGTCGATGCTTGCCTTTTCCAAGGAGCAGGAGCGTTTTCGCGAGCAGATGAAGGGGGCGCTCGGCAAGTCGCCGCTCGACATGATGAAGATCACCACGCCGATCAAGGCGCTGGAGGAACAGACACGCCGCAACATGGAAATGTTCCAGAATGCGATGCGGCTGTTCACGCCGTTCCCGCCTGCGGGGTCCACGCCAGCCGCTGCGACGTCGCCCGAGCCGGCCAGGAAGGAAACGCCTGACAAGCCCGACGATCTTCAGGAACTGAAGGACCAGATCGCGGCCATGCAGCGCAAGCTCGACACGATGTCCTGAGCGCCTGGCGTTCTTGCGACCTTACACCAGCACGCCCTCATAGCGGCCGCGCGGCCGGATGACACTTCCGCTTGTTATCTGTTCGACCGTGTGCGCGGCCCAGCCGACGCTGCGTGCGAGCGCGAACAGGCGGAACGGTGCATCGCGCGGCAAGCCTAGGCTGCGCGTCAGCGCGGCCAGCCCAAAGTCGATGTTGGGAAGCGCGCCGGTCGCCGCAAAGGCAGCATCGCGCAGCGACGATAGTGTGCCGTCAACCTCGATCACCGACAGCAGCGCCGCCCCGCGGGGGTCGCCGTCAGGATAGAGCTGATGACCGAACCCCGGCAGCGGCCGGTCATGGCTGAGCCAGCGCCGGATCGTCGCATCGGCGCCATGCCGCGCCGCATCCTCCGCCAGTTGCATCACCGCCTCGCCGGCGCCGCCATGGCGCGGGCCTGACAGCGTCGCGAGCCCTGCCAGCAGGCAAGCGGCCAGCGGCGCGCCGGTCGAGGCTGCGACGCGCGCGGCGAAGGTCGACGCATTCAGTTCATGATCGGCAAGCAGGACAAGCGCACGGCGGATCGCATCGGCGCGGCCGGCATCCACCGACCAGTCCTGCGCAAGCCGCTGATGGACGGGATTTGACCCCGCCGGTGCGCCCAGCGCGGCGGCCAGCACGCCGACCGCGTGCGCGGCATCGGTATGCAGCGAGGCGGCGCTGCGCCCGAGCGACGGGCGCCCCTGGCCGGCAAGCACGGCAAGTTGCGCAAAGGCCGAGGCTCGGCCAGCTTGATGGGGTGCGTCCGGCGACGCTGCTTCGAAAGCCACCGGTTTCGGCAGAGCCCACAGAACGGCGGCGGCTTCTTCCAGTGTGGCGTGCCCGGAGAGCACTGCGGCGTCCTGCCCGCGATAGATGAGCCGACCGTGCGAGACGGTCGAAATCGCCGTTACGATCGAGGGCTCGCCCCAGGCGATGGCGCTTTCGGCGATGACTGACGGGCTGCGGCCGCGCGCCCGGCGGGTCGCCAGTGCGGCGATATCGTCGGCGCGGTACTGGCTGCGGCGCGGATCGGCGCGGTCGGGCCGCATGCCGATGCGCCCACGGCTGACATAGGCGTACAGCGTCTGCGCCCGCACCTTGAGTCTCTCCAGCGCCTCTTCCCGGGACAACCACTCGGACATATCGAGCCCTGATATTGATTCTATTGATCAAGATTGATGGAAACGTTGCCCATCTCTATCTCCGATCCGGAAATGCTTCAAGGAGACAGGCTATGGCGAATGGGCTCGATGATGTGGTGGCGGCGGAAACCGTGCTTTCCGATGTGGATGGTCTTGGCGGCCGTCTGACGATCCGAGGTCATTCGCTGCCGGAACTGGCCGGCCGTTGGAACTATGCCCAGGTGGTTAGGCTGCTGCTGGATGGCTTTTTCAACGACCTTCCCGATGATGCGCAACTGACGCGGGCGCTGGGACAGGCGCGTGCGGACGTGTTCGAACGGCTCTTGCCCTCGCTGCCTTTGCTGGCGCCCCTCGATGTCTACAGCGCCATGCGCGCCGGCATCGCGCAGCTGCCGGATGGCGAGACCTTGACCGACGCCTTGCTGCTGATCGCGGCGCCCGCCGTGCTGACGCCGGCGCTGCTGCGCCTGCGGCGCGGCGAGCAGCCGATCGCGCCGGACAGCCGCACCGATCATGCCGCCGACATGCTGAGGATGCTGAGCGGCCGCGTCGCCTCGCCGGCGCTCACAAAAGCGCTCGACACCTATCTGGTGACCGTCTGCGACCATGGCCTCAACGCATCGACCTTTGCGACGCGCGTGGTCGCCTCCACGCAGGCCGGCCAGACATCCTCTGTGCTGGCCGGGCTTGGCGCGCTCAAAGGGCCGCTGCATGGTGGCGCGCCTGGCCCTGTCATCGAGATGCTGGATGCGATCCAGGCGCATGGCGATGCCGCCGGCTGGCTGCGCAACGAGATCGCGCAGGGCAGGCGCATCATGGGGTTCGGCCATCGCATCTACCGTGTGCGCGATCCGCGCGCCGATGTGCTGAAGGCCGTCGTGCGGCAACTCGGCGGCGAGGGCGAAACCGGTCGCCGGCTGGCCTTTGCGGAGACCGTCGAGCAAACGGCGCTCGAGGTGCTTAGGATCGCAAAGCCGCAGCGTTCGCTGCAGACCAATGTCGAGTTCTACACCGCGCTGGTGCTGCAAGCGGCGGGCTTTCCGCCGCAAGCTTTCAGCAATGTCTTTGCCGCCGGGCGCGTGGCCGGCTGGATCGCGCATGCGCGTGAACAGCAGACGACTGGACGGCTGATCCGACCGCAGTCGCGCTATGTCGGGCCGGTGCCGGACCTGGTCGCCTGAGGTTCTTTCGGCGCCTGGCGAGCGACACCGATCCGATCAGAATCCTCCTGGTGAGCGGCCGTGTGGCCGCCCATGACGAAAATTTCATCTCGTCGAAAAATTCTGGCCGCTGTTATTGCGTCGCATTGAGCATATATGCTGCACTGCAACATAAGATCGCTCTTGCCGCAACCAGAGGATTTCGACCTTGGCCGCCAGAAAAACCGCAGTCATCACCGGCTCCACATCGGGCATTGGCCTGGCCATCGCCCAGGCGTTGGCGGCCGAAGGCCATAATGTCGTCGTCAACTCCTTCTCCGACACGGCTGCCGACCACGCCATCGCTGACGCGATCGCCAGACAGCACAAGGTGAAGACGGCCTATATCAAGGCCGACATGTCGAAGCCGGCCGAATGCCGGGCGCTGATCGCCAAGGCGGCCGAGACATTCGGTTCGGTCGATATTCTCGTCAACAATGCAGGCATCCAGCATGTCGCGCCGGTGGAAGAGTTCCCGATCGAGAAATGGGACGCCATCATTGCCATCAACCTGTCGTCGGCGTTCCACACCATCGCGGCCGCCATCCCGCTGATGAAAAAGGCCGGCGGCGGCCGGATTGTCAACATCGCCTCGGCGCATGGCCTGGTCGCGTCGCCGTTCAAATCGGCCTATGTCTCGGCCAAGCACGGCATCATGGGATTGACCAAAACCGTTGCGCTCGAACTGGCGCGCGAAAAAATCACCTGCAACGCCATCTGCCCCGGCTATGTGCTGACGCCGCTGGTCGAGGCGCAGATCCCCGCCCAGATGAAAGCCCATCAGATGGACCGCGAGACCGTCGTCCGTGAGGTCATGCTGGACAAGCAGCCGACCAAGGAATTTGTCACGGTGGAGCAGATCGCGGCAGCGGCGGTGTTCCTGTGCTCGGACGCGGCAGCGCAGGTCAACGGCACGCATCTCTCGGTCGATGGCGGCTGGACCGCCGCGTGAGGCGCAAAACTCTCTCATCCACCCAAAGGGACAGATCAAGGACGACGCCATGACCAAGAACGGCAAGGCGGAGGAGACGAAGAAGATCAACGTAGCGCTTCAGGGCGGCGGCTCGCACGGGGCCTTTTCCTGGGGTGTGCTCGACCGGCTGCTGGAGGACGGACGGCTGGAGATATCAGCAGTGTCCGGCACCAGCGCCGGCGCCATGAACGCGGTGGCGCTGGCCGACGGATATGTGCGCGGCGGTGTCGAAGGCGCGCGGCAAAAACTTGACGATTTCTGGCGCGCGGTGGCGGCCAAGGGGCGGTTCAGCCCGGTGCAGCGCATGCCGTGGGACGTCGCCTGGGGCAACTGGTCGATCGAGAACACGCCCGGCTATCTCTTCTTCGATACCATGTCGCGGGTGTTCTCGCCCTATGTCGCCAACCCACTCGGCCTCAATCCGCTGCGCGACGTGGTGCAGCAGGAGATCGATTTCGAGAACGTCCGCGCCTGCAAGTCGATGGAACTGTTCATCTCGGCGACCAATGTCGAGACCGGACAGTTGCGCGTCTTTTCCGACGGGGAGATCGACCTCGATACGGTGATGGCCTCGGCCTGCCTGCCGCAATTGTTCCGCGCCGTCGAGATCAAGGGCGTGCCCTATTGGGATGGCGGCTATGGCGGCAATCCGGCGCTTTATCCGTTCTTCAAGACGGCCGCGACCGAGGACGTGCTTCTGGTGCAGATCAATCCGGTGGTGCGCGAGGGAACACCAAGAAGCGCCAACGAGATCCAGAACCGCATCGACGAGATCACCTTCAACGCCGGGCTGCTGCGCGAATTCCGCTCGATTGCCTTCGTCAAGGAGCTGATCGCCGCCGGCCGTCTGCCGCATGGCGAGTATCGCGACATCCGCATGCACCGCATCGATGCCGACGAGGCGTTCAAGGACCTGTCGGCGTCCTCGAAGGTCAACGCCGAATGGGCGTTTCTGACCTACCTCAGAGATCTCGGCCGCACCGCCGCCAGCGACTGGCTGGAAGAGAATTACGACGCCGTCGGCAAGCGACCGACGCTCGATCTCTCCGGCGAACTGGATGACGGCTACAAGCCGGTGCGCGGTCCGGCACCCGGCCGGCGGGTCAAGGAATTTCTTGCGGCCCGCAAGAACCCGGAGGCAGAGCGCCGGCGCGCCTGAGCGACCAATCGATGTGCATCGATTGGTCCGCAATCATGCTTTCAAGGTCAGGTCGATCACCCTGATCAGGGCAGCGGCTGCCTGCCGCTGCCCTTCCGGATCTCTGATCCGCGCCTTCATGCCTTCCAGCCCGTCGAGCAGCATGTCGGCAAGCAGTTGCGCCGACAGGCCCCTGGCCGCCAGATCGACGCCGTTCCTGGCTGCCTCGCCCTCTATCGCGGCGCCGATGTGTTGGCCAAGCCCGCCGCGCCAGCAGCCCACCAGATCGCCAAGGCTCGATTTCATGTCCAGCAATTCGGCGCCGTGCGGCGAGGCAACGACCGCGCTCATCATCGAGATAAAGGCCTCATCGATGGCTCGCATCATGCGCTCGGTGAAAGGGCCGTCGCCGGATAGGGCAAACCTTGCCGCCTCGACCGAGCGCGACAGGATCATCATGGCGATGGCGCGGAAAATGTCGGTCTTGTTCTTGAACAGGAGATAGAGCGCCGGGCGCGACATGTCGGCGGCACGGGCAATGTCGTCCATGGTGGTGCGCGAGAAGCCATAGGCCAAAAACACCTTCATCGCGCCATCCAGAATACGGACGCGTTTGGGATCGGCGGTGGCGGTGTCTTCGATCTGGTTCATAGAGCAATTCTATCCTGCAAAATCCTAATTGACAAAATGACGAAATTTGTCAATCTGTATCGGAGCGAAACGGCCGGGAGGCCGCTTCGCCCTTGGCAGTGGACGACAACAAAGGGTATCCCATGCGCCTCACCGTCGACGGTCAGTCATTCGATATCGACGCCGATCCGGACATGCCGCTGCTGTGGGCACTGCGCGATCTCATTGGCAAGACCGGGCCAAAGTTTGGCTGCGGCATCGCCGCCTGCGGCGCCTGCACTGTGCATGTCGACGGTCAGCCGGTGCGTTCCTGCTCACTCCCAGTTGGGCAGGTCAGCGGCGCTGTCACCACCATTGAAGGCATCGGCACGGCAGGCGGACTGCATCCGGTGCAGCAGGCATGGCTGGAGGAACAGGTCGCGCAATGCGGCTACTGCCAGGCCGGCCAGATCATGAGCGCGGTGGCGCTGCTCGATGAAGTCGCCGACCCAAGCGATGCCGACATCGACAACGCCATGGGCGGCAATCTCTGCCGCTGCGGCACCTATCCCAAAATCCGCTCGGCCATCAAAAAGGCCGCGGCGCTCAAGACGGCGGGGCTCTGACCATGGCCAGGGTCGGAAAGATCGCCCGCCGCACGTTTCTGATTGGCGCTGCCGCTGTCGCTGGCGGCGTTGCCGTCGGCTATTACTACTATCGCAAGCCGTTCCCGAACCCGCTCGAGGCCGAGCTTGGCAAGGGCGAGGCGACGTTCAACCCTTATGTGAAAATCGGCGCCGACAACACCATCACCATCGTCGCGCCGCGCGCCGAGATGGGGCAAGGCATTTCGACGACGCTGGCGGCCATGGTCGCAGAGGAACTCGACGTCGGGCTCGACCGGGTCATGGTCGAGCATGGACCGGCATCCCATGCCTACTACAACGCCGCGATCCTCGAGGAGGGCGGTCCGTTCGCCTTCTTCGATGAAAGCATGACCGCGCAGGCGGTGCGTTCCGGTCTCGGTGTGGTCGGCAAATTCCTTGCCCTGCAGGGCACCGGCGGTTCGGCTTCGACACGCGACGGTTTTGACAAGATGCGGCAAGCGGGTGCCGCTGCCCGGCAGATGCTGGTCGCAGCGGCAGCGCAAAAACTGGGTGTCGCGGCGGCCGATCTGGAAACGGCCGACGGTTCGATCCTGCACAAGGCGTCGGGCAAATCGCTGACCTACGGCGCGGTCGCCGCGGCTGCCGCCGTGATGGCGCCGCCGGCCGAAGTCAGGCTCAAGGACCGGGCCGACTGGAAGCTGCTGGGAAAGCCGCAGAAGCGCATCGACATGCTGGCAAAGCTCACCGGGGCGCCGATCTTCGGCATCGATGTCCGGCTGCCGGAGATGGTCTACGGCACGGTCAAGATGAGCCCGCGCTTCTGGTCGAAGCCGGTCAAGGCGGACCTCTCCAAAGCCGAGAAAATGCCTGGGGTGATCAAGATCGTGCCGCTCGAGACGAATTACGGCCATGGCTTCGGTATCATCGCGAATAATACATGGGCAGCATTCAAGGCGGCCGAGGCGATCGACGCCCAGTGGTCCGATCCCGAATACCCGCTCGGCAGCGCCGCCATTTCAGACGTGCTGAAGCAGGCGCTCGGCACCAAGGGATCGGTGATGCGCGACAATGGCGATGTCGATACCGCCTTTGCCGACGCGCCGCGCGAAAAGATCGTCGAGGCAGACTATGCCGTGCCCTATCTGGCGCATGCGACGATGGAGCCGATGAACGCCACGGCACAGTTCAGGGACGGCGTGCTCGACATCTGGTGCGGCAACCAGGCGCCGACCCTGGTGCGGCAGCTTTGCGCCAACGCGGTCGGCATCGAGCAGGACAAGATCAATGTGCACACCACCTTCATGGGCGGCGGTTTCGGCCGGCGCGTCGAGATGGACTACGCGCTGTGTGCCGCGCTGATGGCGAAGGAGACGGGCGGACGCCCGATCAAGGTGACCTGGACGCGTGAAGAAGACATGCGCCACGACGCCTACCGACCGGCCGCAATAGGCAAGTTCCAGGCGCGGCTCGGTGACGATGGCATGCCGATCGCGGTCGACATGAAGATGGCCTCGCCATCGGTGATCGCCGGTACGCTGCGCCGGCTGTTTCCCTCGATATCGCCGCTCGGTCCCGACAAGACCATTGTCGACGGCGCCTATGACCAGCCCTACACGATCCCGAATTACCGGGTCAGGGGTATCGCGGCGCCGGTCTCCATCCCTGTCGGCTCCTGGCGTTCGGTCGGCAGTTCGGTCAACGGCTTCTTCCATGAGGGCTTCATGGACGAGATCGCGGTCGCCGGAAAAATCGATCCGGTCGAGATGCGCAAGAGACTGATGGCCGCCTATCCCTCGGCGGTGAAGGTGGTCGAGAAAGTCGCCGCGATAGCGAAATGGGGCGAGGCGCTGCCCGCCGGCAAGGCCCAGGGCATGGCCTTCACGCTGTCCTTCGGCAGTTGGGTCGGCGAGATCGTTCAGGTGGCGGACACGCCGGCCGGCATCCGCATCGAGAAGGTGTGGATCGCCGCCGATGTCGGCACCGCGCTCGATCCCGGCATCATCGAGGCGCAGTTGATTTCCGCCGCCATCTACGGCCTTTCGGCAGCGATGGGTCAGGAAATCACCTTCGCCGACGGCATGGTCGAACAGTCGAACTTCCACGATTTCGATGCCATGCGGATCTTCCAGTGCCCGGTCTTCGAAGTCGCCATCCTGGAAAATTTCCACAAGATGGGCGGCGTCGGCGAGATCGGCACACCGCCGGCGGCTCCAGCACTCGCCAACGCCATCTTCGCGCTCACCGGAAAGCGCATCCGCACGCTGCCGCTGTCGAAAACGGTGGCCTTCGCATGAAGAAGCTCCTCATCATGCTGACGCCTGCTGCCATGCTCGTGCTCGCAGCGCCGTTTGCGATTGCGCAAGAGAGCCAGACGCCGGCGCCGGCGACCGTCGACGCGGCGAAAGGCCTGTCCGAATGGGACAAGGTCTATGCGGTGTTCTCGCATCCGCGCTGCGCCGACTGTCATGTCGCGGACGACCGGCCGCGATGGTCGGGCGCGCACTATGGCGGTACGCGCGTTCACGCCTTCAATGTCCAGCGCGGTGCTGACGGGTCGGGCTTCGGCAATCCGGGCCTGCGCTGCACGGCTTGCCATTTCTCCAGCAATTCCAAGGCATTGCACGGGCCGCCCGGGGCCGAGAACTGGCATCTGGCGCCGGCCGAGATGGCCTGGTTCGGCAAATCCTCGGCCGAAATCTGCGCCCAGATCAAGGATCCCCTGCGCAATGGCAACCGCAGCTTGAAGGACATCGCGCTGCATGTTCGCGACGACAGATTGGTCGCCTGGGGCTGGGCGCCGGGGCCGGATCGTGAACCGGCTCCGGACTCTGCCGAAGCGACCTATCAAGCGATCGAAGACTGGGCCGCGGCGGGCGCATCTTGTCCGCCGGGGCAATGATCTTGCAACTTTCACACTATATTGCGGTGCAACTTTGATGTAGAAGCGCGCTTCGCCGATCACGGCAAATTGAACACGGCTTGGCGCGCACCCATATCGGCGACGCGCCCGCGTTATGAGGACGCTGGCCGAACCCGCAGTGGAAAACAACGACGATGCCGAGAATCAGGTTTCACAAGCTTGCAGCCATTGTTGTGCTCATTGGTTTCGCGGCGTGGATGGCGACAGGCGAGTTTTCGTCGGTCGGCAGCGTAGCCGCCAACAAAGCCAAGGCAGCCGAAGCCGAACAGGCCAAGGCGCCGGACGCGGCCAAGCCGAAGACGGCTGAAGCCGAGCCGAAGGCACCGCTGCGCACCGTTGCGGTGGTGACGCCGCCACGCAAGACCTATGCACGCGCCATCCGCATTTCCGGGCTGACCGAAGCCGACAAGCGGGCGGTGCTGGCGACGCGCGTCGCCGGTGTCATCGACAAGCTGCCTGTCAAGCAAGGCGATCACGTCAAGACGGGGGATCTGGTGCTGATGCTTGCGGCGGAAGAAAAGATCTCGATGGTCGACAATGCAAAGCAGTTGGTGGTGCAGCGCCAGGCCGAGTTGGACGCAGCCTTGCGGCTGATGAAGACCGGCAATCTGCCGAAGCTGCAGCTCGACACCGCGCGCTCGAACCTGACCTCGGCGCAGTCGCAACTGGAAACGGCACAGGCCGAACTTGACCGCAACGAGGTGAAGGCGCCCTTCGACGGCGTTATCGACCGGGTGCCGGTGGAACTTGGCAGTTCCATCATGCAGGGCGGCGAGGTGGCAACCATCCTCAAGCTCGATCCGGTGATTGCCCGCGGCGAAGTCAGCGAGCGCGATCTCGGCTACCTGAAACTCGGGGACAAGGCCACCATACGGCTGGTCAGCGGCCAGACTGTCGAAGGCACCGTGCGCTACATCAGCCGCGACGCCTCTTCGGCGACCCGCACCTTCCGCGTCGAGGTTGCCGTCCCCAATGCCGACGGCTCCGTGCCGGCCGGCATGACGGCGGAAATCGCACTCAGCGCGCTGCCGACCGATGCGGTGCTGCTGCCGCGCTCGGTGGTGACGCTCGGCGACAAGGGCGACCTCGGCATCCGTGCCGTCGGCAAGGACAACAAGGTTGCGTTCTTCCCCATCGACCTCGTCGACGACACGCCGACCGGCCTGGTGCTTGGCGGCATCCCTGCCGATGCGCGCATCATCGTTGCCGGCCAGGAACTGGTGAAGGAAGGCGATGAGGTCAAGCTGGTCGAAGCCGACCAGGCAACCATCCAGAAACTGCTGGGCGAAGCGACCGCCGGCACGCAGTAGCATGGGATACGGCGGACAGACCCCGGGCGGGGACACTTGGCTGCGACGCAGCTCGTGAAATTCAAGAACAGGCGTTAGCCATGGATATCGTCAGACTCGCAATCAACAATGCCCGCCTGACCATCTCGGTGCTGGTCTTCCTGCTGCTCGCCGGCTGGGTCGCCTATCAGTCGACGCCGAAGGAAGCCGAGCCCGACGTTCCGATTCCGATGATGTATATCAGCCTGATCTATCAGGGCATTTCGCCGGAGGATTCGGAGCGCCTTCTGCTGCGGCCGATGGAAAGCAAGCTGAAGAGCCTGAAAGGCCTCAAGGAAATGCGCTCGGCCGCCTTCCAGGGCGGCGGCTATGTGCTGGTCGAGTTCCAGCCGCAGACAAATCTGGCGACGGCCTTGCAGGACACGCGCTCCAAGGTCCAGGACGGCAAGGCCGACCTGCCGCAGGCGGCCGAAGAGCCGGTCGTTACCGAAGTCAACATCTCCGAATTCCCCGTCCTCGTCGTCACCCTGTCGGGCGAATTGCCCGAACGCGTGCTGACCGCCGCCGCGCGCGAACTGCGCGACCGTATCGAGGAAGTGCCAGGCGTCCTGGAGGGCTCGTTGCAGGGTTCGCGCGACGATCTTGTCGAAGTCGTCATCGATCCGATGAAACTGTCGTCCTACGGGTTGCAACTCGATCAGCTGATCGGCGCTGTCGGGGCCTCCAACAGTCTGGTCGCCGCCGGCAATATCGAAGGCTCGGAAGGCAAATACGCCGTCAAGGTGCCGTCACTGATCGAGACGCCCGAGGACGTGGCGGCCTTGCCCGTGGTCGCCGGCCCCAATGCCGTGGTGCAGGCCAAGGACATCGCGACGATCCGCTCGACCTTCGCCGATGCCACGACGATCACGCGCCTCAATGGCAAGCCGGCCATCGCCATCGAAGTCAAGAAGCGCATCGGCGCCAATCTGATCGACACGCTCGCCAAGGTGAGGGAGGTGTCCGACGCCTACGTCAAGACGATGCCGCAAGGCATGAACGTCACCTACACGCAGGACAAGTCGGTCTTCGTCAACCAGTTGCTCGGCGATCTACAGAACCACGTCATGATCGCCGTCATCCTGGTGTTCATCGTCATCCTCTACGCGCTGTCGGGTCGTGCCTCGCTGCTGATCGGCCTGGCCATTCCGTCGTCTTTCCTGATCGGCATCCTGCTGCTGGCGATGATGGGCTACACGATCAACATGATCGTGCTGTTCAGCCTGATCCTGGCTGTCGGCATGCTGGTCGACGATGCCATCATCGTCACCGAGTTCGCCGAACGGCGGATGAGCGAAGGCATGCCGAAGGCGGAAGCCTTCGCATTGGCCGCCAAGCGCATGGCCGGTCCGGTCATTGCCGCGACGATGACGCGCATAGCCGCCTTCTCGCCACTGCTGTTCTGGCCGGGCATCATCGGCGACTTCATGAAGTACATGCCGATCACCCTGATCGTGACGCTATCGGCCTCGATGCTCTATGCGCTGGTGTTCGCGCCGACGCTGGGGGCGATCTTCGCCAAGGCGCCGGAGCATCATGAGGATGACAATCGCGACGGCTGGTACATGGCGATCGTCAAGCAGGCGGTGCGGTTTCCGATTACGGTGGTTTTGCTGACGGTCGCTCTGCTGTTCGGCGTCGGCTTTGCCTATTCGAAATATGGCGCCGGTGTTGAATTCTTCCCCAGTGTCGAGCCCGACTACGGCCTGCTCTACGTGCACGCGCGCGGCAACCTTTCGCTGGCCGAAATGGATACGGCGACCAAGATTGCCGAAAACAGGATGCTCGGCTGGCCCGGCATCAAGTCGGTCTACACCCGCGTCGGCAAGACACAAGGCGGCGGCCAGGATGTCCCTGAAGACGTCGTCGGCGTCATCCAGTACGAATTCATAGATTGGCGCGAGCGCAAGTCGGCGAACCAGATCCTGAACGATTTGCGCGGCGTCATGGCCGGCATTCCCGGCGTCGATGTCGAGGTGCGCGTGCCGGAGGCCGGTCCGCCGACCGGCAAGCCGATCCAGATCAGGCTTTCGGCCGTCGACCCCAAGGGGCTCGACGACAAAGCGCGCGCGGTTGCGGCACGCATCGGCAAGGTGCCTGGCGTCATCGACATTTCCGACGGCCTCCCGCCGCCCGGCGTCGACTGGGCGCTCGAGGTCGACCGTGCCAAGGCAGCGCAATATGGCATCAGCCCAACCGCTGTCGGCACAGTGGTGCAACTGGTGACCAACGGGCTGAAGCTTTCGGAATACCGGCCTGCCGGCGCCGACGACGCCGTCGACATCAGGCTGCGTCTGCCGGAAGACCGGCGCACGCTGTCGACGCTCGACGAGCTCAGGGTGCAGACCTCGCAAGGCTCGGTGCCGATCTCGAATTTCGTCGTGCGCAAGCCGGAGCCGACGGTTGGTATCCTCAACCGTATCGACGGCGCGCGCACGGTGGTCGTCCAGGCAAACGTTGCCGCAGGCGCCCAGGTCGCGGCCGTGCAGGCGGAGGTCACCAAGGCCGTCTCCGGGATGGATCTCGGCAGCGGCATACGTTGGAAGCTGGCCGGCTCGAACGAAGACAGCGCCGAGGCCAGCGCCTTCCTTGGCAAGGCCTTCGGGGCGGCGATCTTCCTGATCTTCCTGGTGCTGCTGATGCAGTTCAACAAATTCACCAGCGTGCTGATGGTGCTGTCCTGCGTGGTCATGGCGACGGTTGGCGTGTTCCTGGGGCTGCTGATCACAGGCGAGACCTTCGGCATCGTCATGTCGGGCATTGGCGTCATCGCTCTGGCCGGCGTGGTGGTGAACAACAACATCGTGCTGATCGACACCTATGACCGGCTGCGCGAAGAAGGCTGGGACAAGATGGACGCGGTGCTGCAGACCTGCCGCGAGCGCGCCCGGCCGGTGGTGCTGACGGCGGTGTCGGCGATCCTCGGCGTGTTGCCGATCGCCTTCGGCCTTGGGCTGGAAATCTTCCATCACGAGACGACGATCAACGCGCCGTCGACGCAATGGTGGATTTCGCTGTCCTCGGCGATCGTCTTCGGCCTGTCCTTCGCCACCTTGCTGACGCTGGTGGTGACGCCGTCGATGCTGATGATTTTCACGCGCAGCAAGAACAGCCGCTTCTATGCGTTTTTCCGCCGGCTGTTCCGGCGCGGCAAGGGAACGGTTTCGCCGACCGACAGGCCTGGCCAGGAAGCAGGCGACGAACCGGAAGTCGCCTTTCCGAGAGCCGCCGAATAGACCCCATCGCCGATTTGACCGCAGAGGCCGCCCGGAACAACCGGGCGGCCTCTGCATTGTCTCTGAGCGAAACGTCGAAGCGAGGGCTTCTCATGCCGATCACCACCATCGTCATCATCGTCCTGATCCTTGTCCTGATCGGCGCGGTGCCGGCCTGGCCGCATTCGCGCTCCTGGGGTTATGGGCCGTCGGGTATCGTCGGCGTCGTGCTGGTGGTGCTCATGGTGTTGCTGTTGATGGGACGGCTCTGAGGCGCCCTCTCGGGGATTGTTCAGTGTGCAGAGGGGCGGCGCCCGTGATCGCGGGAGTCAGGCAGCTTTCGCAACGCCATCCACGGTGGCAATGCCGATATCGCCAAGAGCTTCAGCAACCGCCTGATCCAACGGCGTGTGCGGGATCTCGCCGACGATGCCTTCCAGCCGTATCGAAGCCAGCTGATGCGGCTCGAAGCGCAGGTAGGACATGGAGACGATCTCGCGCCACATCGCCACGAACGGGCTGCCAGCGCGCAGCACCCACCAGGGCATCGAAGTCATCTTGAGCGGACGACCAATAGCTTTCTCGGCAGCGGCCTTGATCTGCAGATCGGTGACCGCGTGGCCCGGAAAGTTCAGCGCTTCATAGAAGCCGAGCTTGTCCAGATTGCGCGCCAGCGCGACGAAGCCCACAGCGAAGTCAGGCAGATAGGCCCATTCATGCACGAGGTCGACCGGGCCAGGCGCGGTGTAGATACCCTTGTTGATCTTGGCGGCGACGATCAGGTCGAACCATGATCCGCTGCCGGTGCCGCCGAAGAAATCGCCGGCCCGCAGAAGAATGGTGCGGACGCGGCCCGCGTCGGCCTCGCGACGAAACAATTCCTCCATGGCGCAGCGGATGCGGCCCTTTTGCGTGGTCGGGTGGAAGGGTGTGTCTTCCGATATCACCGCCGGCATCGGCGAGCCGTAATTGTAAACGGTGCCGGGGAAGAGATGCAGTGCGCCGTTCGCATGGCAGGCGGCCATGACATTCTGCGCCATCGGCAGGCACTTGCCCCAGTCGGTGTAGATCGGGTTGAGGCCGTTGAAGACGATATCGACACCTTGCGTGGCGCGGATGAGGGCCTCGCGGTCGAGAGCGTCACCGGCAACGGCCGTGGCGCCCTTGAGTTCGGCCGGCACCTTGCCGTTGCGGGTGACGGCGCGGACCTCGTAGCCCGCGTCGATGAAGGCCTTGGCGACCACACGGCCGAGCCGGCCACCGGCACCGAGAATTGCGATCTTGGTCATTGGAAGCACTCCTGGTTGGGATTTAGATGGTCGGTCGGGCGATCGATATCAGCGACAGCGCGATCGAGATCAGCGGCAAGCGCGATCGAGATCAGCGGCAAGCGCGATTGGGATCAGCGGCAAGCGCGATTGGGATCAGCGACAGGCGCGATCGGGATCAGCGGCTGCCGAAGAGATCGCGGTTGCTGCCCTGTGTGACCGGCTTCCGGATGGCCGCATCGGGGTTGTGAATCGAAGCGGTGGCCGTGTCGTCGGTGCTGGTGGCGGCCGGCTGGCTGGCGTCGTTCGAACCAAACTTGTCGCTGCCGGCAAAAGCGGCGCTGACGGAAATGAGGATGGCGGCGGTGGTGAGAGCGATCTTGGTCATCTGAGTTCTCCTGGTTGGTGTTTGCAGTCCGTGTTGGTGTCTGCAGCTGGAATATGGTCGCTTCGAATACGAATGGAAATTGACTAAAGGTGGCGTTCTGATATTCATAAACGAATGGCAGAAATCGACTGGAACCTGATCAAGAGCTTTGTCACCGTGGCGGAATCCGGCAGCCTGTCGGCTGCCGCGCGGAAGCTTTCGGCCAGCCAGCCGACGCTTGGCCGTCACATCGGCGAGTTGGAACAGGCGCTGGGCGTCACGCTGTTCCGTCGAGGACGGCACGGCTACGAACTGACGGAGGCCGGCAGCACGCTGTTGGAACGCGGCAAGGCGGTCAGCGAGCAGGCAAGCGCCTTCTCACTCCTGGCACTGGGTTCGGTTGAGGCTATCGAAGGCACGGTGCGTATCGCCGCCAGCGAGGTCGTGGCGGCCTATGTCCTGCCTGAGATGACGATGCGGCTGGGGATCGAGGAGCCCGGCATCGAGGTCGAGATCGTCGCCTCCAATCAGGTCGAGAACCTGCTGCGTCGAGATGCCGACATCGCCATCCGCATGGTCAAGCCGGCGCAGAACGAGCTGATGGCACGCAAGGTCTGCGACATCGAGCTCTGCGCCTGCGCGGCCAAATCCTATCTCGACAGGCGCGGCCGTCCGCTGAAGCCTGCCGATCTTGTCGACCACGATCTGGTCGGCTTCGACCGCGGCGACGAGATCATCAGGGGTTTTACCCAACACGGCATCCCCGTCACCCGGAGCAGCTTCCGCTTCAGGGCCGACAACCAGATCGTTTTGTGGGAAGCGGTGCGGGCGGGAAACGGCATTGGTCTTGGCCAGGAGCCGCTGGCCGACAGGGATCCTTTGATTGAGAAGGTGCTGCCTGACCTGCCGCTGCCAGTTCTGCCGGTGTGGCTGGCGATGCATCGCGACGTGCGTACCAGCGTGCGCATCCGCCGTGTGGTGGATTTCCTTCACGAGGAGCTGAAACGCTATTCGGCGGGTGCTGGCGCGAATTCGGCGCGGTGAGCGAGCCCGGCCATCAGCAACACGATGATCAGCAGTCCCGACATGGTGATGAAGATCGGGCCGAAGCTGGAATGCTCGGCAACGAAGCCGATCGCCGACGGCGCCACCAGTATGCCGCAGTATCCGATCGTTGTGACCACGCTCATGCCGGTGCCGGAAGACATGCCTTCCTGGTTGCCGCCGGCCGAAAAGATGATCGGCACCATATTGGCGATGCCGAAGCCGCAAAAGGCAAAGGCTGCAATGGCGAGCCAGGGCGAGGGCGCCAGGCCAGCCACCAGCATGCCGACCGCGGCTACGAGGGCCGACGCGCGTAGCGTCGTCACCGCGCCGAAGCGATTGCGTATGCCGTCGCCGAAGAACCGCGTAACCGCCATGACGCCTGAAAATCCGGCGTAGGCGAGGCCGGCGACGGCGAGATCGGCGCCGAGCTCCTGGCGCAGATACAGGGCTGCCCAGTCGAGCACCGCGCCCTCGGAGATCATCGCCAGTAACGCCATCAGCCCGATCAGATAAACCAGCGGGTTTGCCGGCAGTGCGAATTTGTGGTGCTCGGCCGCCTGCGGTCTGTCTTCGGCGAGGAGATGGCGAACGGCCACCGCGATCACCGCGAAGGCAAACGCCGTTACCGCCGCCGCGTGGACGAGGTGGCCGTAATGCTGGATGGCAAAGCCGCCGAGGCCGCCACCGGCAAAACCGCCGAGACTCCAGAAGCCGTGCGAAGACGACATGACGGCGCGGGAGAGCCGCCGTTCGACCACCACGGCGTTGGCATTCATGGCAACGTCCATGCCACCGATCGAGCCGCCGAAGATGATCATGGCAACGGCCGCCAAGGGTACGTCGGGCGCCAGCGCCACGACCATGAGACCGAGGCTGCCGCACAGCGCGAACCAACGCAGTACGGTGCGCGAACCATGTCTGGAGATCAAATGGCCACACCAGGTCATCGCGACGACGGCGCCGACCCCAAACAAGAGAATCAGCAGACCGAGCGTGAACTTCGAAATCTCCAGCCGGGTCAGGAACACCGGAATCTGCGGCGCCCAGCTGCCCGTCAGGAAGCCGTTGGCGAGGAAAATGGCCGCGAGCGCCCATCGTCCGCGAATGGCAATCAGCTTGGCAGTTGACGCGTTCATGAGGCGAATCCCGCAAGAAATGGCTTCGCGCGGCAAATTAGATCGATTCAATTTTCAGTCAAGGCTCTTTCGGGAAGCATTTTTTGAGCCAAACACAGCCTTGAGTGATCGCTGGCCTTAATGGTCCTTGGGGCGCCTTGCCTCGAATTCGGCCTTCTTGGCGTCGGAGGCCTCGGTCTGGTTGAGCGCCTGCCATTGCGCATAGGGCATGCCGTAGACGATCTCGCGCGACTGATCCTTGGTGAGATCGACGCCCTCGGCATTGGCCGCCTCGCGATACCAGTTCGACAGGCAGTTGCGGCAGAAGCCGGCGAGGTTCATCAGGTCGATGTTCTGCACGTCGTTGCGTTCGCGCAGATGCTCGACCAGCCGGCGGAAGGCGGCCGCCTCGAAATCGCGTTGCTGCTCGTCGCTGAGTTCGGTCATCGAAACCTCCGTCATAGCGGCCCGGTGCGCGAGCCGAACATCTTCACCACATGTATATCGGGACGGCGGTCGATGGCGTCAACGATCGGCGCCAGCCGTTCGGCCCAGGCGAGCGCGCCCTTCTGGTCCGATATCAAATCCTGTCGGATCTCGATCAGCGCATGGGCGAAGCCGTTGACGATGGCGTGCTTGTACATGGTGTCGCCGCGCAGCGCGCCGTCATAGGGTTCGTTGTCGCCGACGACGAGGTTCCTGTCCTGCGCCAGCATGTCTATCAACGGCCGCGCCACGCGGTCGTCGAGGTCCCACAGGATGCCGACGTGCCAAGGACGCTGGATTCCTTGCATGGCCGGGGTGAAGGAATGCACCGAGAAGATGAAGGGCGCCTGGGCGGAAGCCTGTGCGACCGAGGCGATCATGGCGCTGACGGCGTCGTGATAGGGCCGGTAGAACCCGTCGAGCCGCCTCTCGCGCTCCTCGGCAGCGATGGGGTAGTTCCCAGGTACGACCGTGCCGTCATAAAGCTGGCGAATGAGCGTCGGGTCGTCTTCGCCGCGATTGGGATCGATCAGCAGCCGCGAAAAATTGGCGAGCACCGCTGGCACGCCGAGCAGGGCAGCCAGTTCGCGCGTCACGCCCTCGACGCCGATGTCATAGGCGATGTGGCGGTCGAACTCCGCTGAGGGCAGGCCGAGGCTGCCATAGTCGTCGGGCAGGTCGCGACGGGCATGATCGCCCAACAGCACGATGCCTCGCTTGCGGTCGCCCTCGATGATGTCGAAAGGCGCGAAAACTGTGGATCGGGTCATTGGCGGGAAATGGTCTGTTCGCTGGCTTCCGGGGAGGATGCTATCGTCATTCCACGAAGACGACGCTTGCGCAATGCCGTTGTTTGGCCAAGGTTTCCCGGGAAATCTGGCACAAGTCGGCGAATTGTGCGCCGGAGCCTTTCTAAATCGATTGGAATTGGACAAAACGGTGCGTTGACATGCGCCCGGACTTTTCCGAAAAGGGGCGCAGAGAGATGCTGATGTGGTTTTTGAGGGGTTTTCGGATGAGTTCCGCCGGCGGGCAGCGCATGCGCTCTGCCTTTGCCATGCCGCTCCTCACTCTTGCCATCGGCCTGTCGGCCATGGTCGTGGCTTCGCCGGCGCGTGCCGATTTCCGCGTCTGCAACGCCACGCAGAACCTGGTTGGCGTCGGCATCGGCTATCGCGCCAAGGCCGGCTGGATCACCGAAGGCTGGTGGCACATCGAGGGATCGAGTTGCAAGACGCTGATCGAAGGGCCGCTGTCATCAAGGTTTTACTATCTTTATGCAGAAGACGCCGAACGCGGTGGACGCTGGGACGGCCCGATCAACATGTGCGTGGCTGAAAAAGAGTTCAAGATCGCAGGCGTAACCGACTGCGTCGCCCGGGGCTTTCAGCGCGCCGGATTCCAGGAATATGACACGGGCGAACAGGCAAGCTGGATGGTCCAGCTGACCGATGAGTCCACAACGGGAGGCGCTCCAGCCACCCCGGGAACAAACAGTCAATGAGACGTAGCCGCAAGGTCAAGATCCTAGCCACCATCGGTCCTGCCTCCTCCTCGGAGGAGATGCTGAAGAAACTGTTCGAAGCGGGCGCCGATGTGTTCCGCATCAATATGAGCCATACCGACCATGAACTGATGCGCACGCTGGTCGGACGCATCCGCGCTGTCGAGGAAGCCGTTGGCAGGCCGATCGGCATCCTCGCCGATCTGCAAGGGCCAAAGCTGCGCGTCGGCAAGTTCGCCAACGGCAAGGAAGTGCTGACGCAAGGCCAGACCTTCACGCTCGACGACAATCCCGAGCCCGGCACCTCGACCAGGGTCTATCTGCCGCATCCGGAAATCCTGAGCTCGGTCGAAGCCGGCCATCGCCTGCTGATCGACGATGGCAAGCTCGAGCTGAAGGCGGTGAAGAGCGACGGCAAATCGATCGTCTGCACCGTCGTCGCCGGCACCACGATTTCCGACAAGAAAGGCGTCAGCCTGCCTGACACCGACCTTCCGGTCGGCGCGTTGACCGAGAAGGACCGCAAGGACCTCGATGCCGTGCTGGCCACAGGCGTCGACTGGGTGGCGCTGTCCTTCGTGCAACGGCCGGAGGATCTGGCCGAAGCGCGCAAGATCGCACGCGGCCGGGCGCTGATCATGGCCAAGATCGAGAAGCCGCAGGCTGTCGCCCGGCTGGCCGAAATCATCGAATTGTCCGACGCGCTGATGGTCGCCCGCGGCGATCTCGGCGTCGAGATGCCGCTCGAGGCGGTGCCCGGTATCCAGAAGCAGATCACGCGCGCCGCACGCCGCGCCGGCAAGCCGGTGGTGGTTGCAACGCAGATGCTGGAATCGATGATCACGGCACCGGTGCCGACCCGCGCCGAGGTGTCCGATGTTTCGATCGCCGTCTTCGAAGGCGCCGATGCCATCATGCTGTCGGCGGAATCGGCGGCGGGTGCCTATCCCGTCGAGGCCGTGGCAATGATGAACCGTATCGCCACCAAGGTCGAGACCGATCCGACCTATGCCGGCATCATCAACGCCCAGCGCTCCGAGCCGGAAGCGACCGGCGCCGACGCCATTTCGCTGGCCGCGCGCGAGATCGCCGAAACGCTGAAGCTGTCGGCGATCATCACCTACACCGCATCAGGCACCACGGGCCTGCGCGCCGCCCGCGAGCGGCCGCAAGTGCCTGTTATCGCGCTGTCGCCGATCCTCAACACGGCGCGGCGGCTGTCGCTTTTGTGGGGCACGCATTGCGTTGTCTCGCCCGACGCCGTCGACCTCGACGACATGGTCAACCGCGCCTGCCGCATCGCCTTCGACGAAGGCTTCGGCAAGCCGGGCGACCGCGTCATCATCACCGCGGGCGTACCGCTGCGGACACCGGGTTCGACCAACATGCTGCGCATCGCCTATATCGGGTCGGACACACAAGTCAGCCGCTAGATTCCCAAAGCGTGTCGGCTCTGAACGGTTCGGGCGACCGCCTTAGGTCGGCGCGAGTTCGGCCTGCGGTACCTTGATATCGGCGCATCTGCCGGCGTCGTAGGCGTCGCCGGCGATGCGCGCCTCCACGGTCCTGGCCATCGCCTGCAGGTCTATATTCTTGCCGGCGACCTTCTCGATGGCGCCGACGGTCAGGTCGGGCGCGATCCAGTCTGGCTTGTGTCCGAGATTGTGCACCCAGACGAGTTCGGCACCGGCAATGTCGCGCGCCAGGCCGACCGAATGGATATGTGCATAGACCACCTTGTCGCGATCGCCTGAAATGACCACGGTTGGCGCCTTGATCTCGTTGTAGCGCGGTGCGGCGTCGAGGGCATAGCGATAGAGCCCGGCGACATCGGTGGCGTTGGCGCGAAAGGCTTTTGGTCGCAGCACCAGCGGGATAGAGGCCATTCCGAGATAATTGTCCGGCACCTTGTTGGGCGAGAAAACGCAGGTGGTGGCGTCGGCCATCTGCAGTGTACCGGCCGGATAGGTCAGCGTTTCGGAAAACAGCCAGCCGAGCACCGGAATGGTGGTCAGATCGTAGTACCAGGCGGTTGCGCCGCCCGGCCATGGATGGGTCGCCGGTGCGAGGAAGACCAGTCCAAGTGTCTTGTCTGGATGCTCGCGGCCAAAGGCCGATGTCACCACGCCGCCGAAGGAATGGCCGACGATGACAGCCTTCCTGATGCCGAGATGGTCCATCAGTGCGGCAATGGTGTTGGCCTGCGCCGACGGGTTCTCGTTATGGGTGCCGCGACCCGACCAGCCGTGGCCTGGCCGGTCGAAGAACAGCATTTCGGCGCGGCCTTCGAGCAAGGGACGCAGCGGCAGCATCTGGTCCCTGAGATTGGCGCTGGCGCCGTGAATGAAGACGATCGGCGGCAGCTCGGCGTTGGCGGGTGCCGGAACATGGACATAGTGGATGCGGGCGCCGTCGATGTCGGCGAACTCGCCGAGCGGCGGATCGCGGCGCTCGATCAGCCATGAGCCGACGCGGGTGACGCCGACAAAGCCGAAGACAAGCGCCATCAGGAAGGCAAGGGCGGCGTAGATCAGGTTCATGGGGAAGATACGGA
>NZ_RZQT01000078.1:0-28543 GCF_003998485.1 Mesorhizobium sp. M7A.F.Ca.CA.001.04.2.1 | reverse complement strand
GTTCGCGAAGATCATTGGAAAAAGGTCGCGTCATCAGATGCTGGCCTCCACTCCAGCCAGCATCTTGAATCACAAAACTCACAAATCGGGAATCCCCTACGATTCCATCAAGTCGTGAACCGCTCTAATGTATGACTTGATGACAAAGTCGTCCGGCGCGCTTTCCTGCGCCAAGCACCTCACCATCAGCGACGGCAAGATTCACAGCGACAAACTGACCTTTGACAGCAAGAAGCTGGGCAGCGCCAAACCAAAGGCGAATTAGCGGGTCTACTCAGCCGCCAAGGAGGTCGAGGATCGAGGTCTGCCGCTTCTTGCGCGGACCGCCGACGTCGCCTGGCGGCACCGGGTGCTTGATCGACGCGGTGGCGCCGTCATCCTCCGGCATGGAAAGGCCATCGGCTTCGACGGTTTGGGCGGGACGAGCCGCGCGGACCGGCGCTTGGGCAACCGGCGCTGCTGGCCGCGCTGGTGCCTGCTGGCCGACCGACGTGGACGGAACCGGCGCCGTGTTGTTCGCCGAGGGTATCTCGTCGGGGACGATTGTGTCGGCCGGCGTCGACTTCCAGGTGCCGGGCAGCGGCCGCACCGGCACACCCTCGTGGGCCGCAACCATGAACTCGTGCCAGGCCTGCGCCGGCAGTGCGCCGCCGGTGACCTTCTTCATCGGGCTGCCATCATCATTGCCGAACCACACACCGGTGGTGAGATTGGCGGTGTAGCCGACGAACCAGGCGTCGCGCGAATTCTGACTGGTGCCGGTCTTGCCGGCCGATGGCCAGGCGAAAGCCGCTTTCCGGGCAGTGCCGATCTCAACCGTGCCCGTCATCATCGAGTTCATCATGCCGACGATCTCAGGCTTGACGACGCGCGGCGCGCTGCCGCCGCCGCTGTCGTAAAGCACCTTGCCCTCGGTGGTCGTCACGCGTCGGATGAAATGGATGTCGGGCTTGTAGCCGCCATTGGCAAAGGGGACATAGGCCGATGTCAACTCCAGCGGCGTCACTTCCGAAGTGCCGAGCGCGATCGAGGTGTTGGCTGTCAGGTCGGACTGGATGCCCATGCGGTGCGCCGCCTCGACAACCGCGTTCGGCCCGACCTCCATGGTCAGCTGCGCTGCCACCGAATTCAAAGACTTGGCCAGCGCGGTGGCCAGCGTCACCTTGCCGAAATACTTGCCGCCGTAATTGTCGGGCGTCCAGTTGCCGATCTTGATCGGCGCATCGTTGCGGATGCTGTCGGGCGTGCGGCCGGCTTCAAGAGCGGCCATATAGACGAACGGCTTGAATGCCGAGCCCGGCTGGCGACGTGCCTCCGAAGCACGGTCGAACTGGCTGGTCGAATAGTCGTAGCCGCCGACCATGGCGCGCACCGCACCGGAATCGTCGATCGACACCAGGGCGCCCTGGCTGACGTTGAGTTTCTTGCCGCTGTCGTCGATCAGCCTGCGGATCGATTGCTCGGCGAGCTTCTGCAGGTTCAGGTCGACGGTGCTGTCGATGACGATATCGCCGCGTACGTCGCCGATCAGGTCGGGCAGTTCCTCCATGATGGTATCGGCGACGTAATTCTCCGAGCCGGTCCAATAGGAAGGCGCACGCGTTGCCGGCGCGCTCATCGCCGAGGTCAGTTCCTTGGCGCTGATCTTGCCCTCGTCGCGCATGGCGGCAAGCACCAGCTGCGAGCGTTCCTCGGCGGCCTTCGGATCGCGTGCCGGGGACAGCCGCGACGGCGCCTTCAGCAGGCCGGCAAGCAATGCGGCTTCCGACAGGGTGACGTCGCGCGCGCTCTTGCCGAAATAGCGGCGCGAGGCGGCTTCGACGCCATAGGCGCCAGAGCCGAAATAGACCCGGTTCAGGTACATTTCGAGGATCTGGTCCTTGGTGTGCTTGTGCTCCAGCCATAGCGCCAGCAGCACTTCCTGCACCTTGCGCTCCAGCGTGCGGTCGGGTGTCAGGAACAGGTTCTTGGCCAATTGCTGGGTCAGCGTCGAGCCACCCTGCGAGAAATGCCCGCCAAGCACATTGGTGACCATCGCGCGGGAAAGCCCGATCGGGTCGATGCCGAAATGCGAGTAGAAGCGCCGATCTTCGATGGCGATGACGGCTTCCGGGATATAGGGCGACATTTCGTGCAGGCCGACCGCCTCGCCGCCGCTCATGCCGCGATTGGCGAGCAATTGGCCATCTGCCGAGACGATCTTGATGTTGGGGGCGCGGTCGGGAATCGACCAGGTCGTCGCCGCCGGCATCTTGGCACCGTAGTAGATGACGATGCCGGCCACGGCGATGCCGCCCCAGATGGCGAGCACGAAGCACCAGTAGAATAGCCGGCCGAGCACGCCGAACAGGCCGCGCCGGCTTCTGCCGCGCTTGACCCGCGACGATTTCCCTTTGGCCGGCTTGCGTTTTGCGGAGGCTTTGCGATTGCTCGGCACGACGCGATCCTCCTCGTTCACCGAAAGACCCGCCGAGGACCGCGCCTGCGGCGGCCCCTCGAAACTGGGTTCGATGCGACTGTCTCTGCGGTTCGCCATGCGCTGTGCTTGATGTCCCCGATGCCTATGGCGTTCGGGTTGAAGAGTAGATGCGGCGATTTAAGGGCGGGTTAAGTCGTGTTCGAATGCCGGCCTTGGGGTTGGGCAGCCAAAAAGGCCAGCGTCTGCTCTTTGCAGGTTACTGACGCCACGCTGTTCGCTGTCTCGTTCAGATGGGCTCGAACTTCACATCCGGCTGGTCGGGACCGCCGGCTTGCCGCAACAGCGCGACAATGTGTTCGCCCCTGTCGACCGGCTGTCGCCTCCAGTTCGAGGCGTTCGTGACGTGCAGCCAGCCATCGACAATCATGAAAAAATCCTCGGATTGATCATGTCCGGCGCCGAAGCGAAGCGATTTGTTTTCAGCGAATCGAATCAGCGCCGGATCGATCGACCTGTAGAGCACAGGCCAGTTGCCACCGCCGGAATCCATATGAAACTTGTAGCTCGGGGCGAAATCCAGTCGTCGCCGCAACAGGCTTCCGTCGAAAAAACAGAAGCCGGGCCACAGGAACCAGCCGCCTGGCGTCGGCGTATCGCGCCGCACGCTGCCGTAGAGGCTTTTGCCCTCCATCCGGGCGCGGATCGAAAACGGTTCAGTCGGAAAGATGTCATGATCGATGAAGCCGAACAGCTTCGGCCCGAACCTGGGCAAGAAATTCCGCACGATCCAGTTGAGCGCTTGACCGTGCGATCTGCTGACGACCAGCCTGTTCTTCGGCAATGCGACATAGGGGACATGCTGGCGACGGCAGAGATCGCGGATTGCTTCCCTTGCCTCGCCCTTGTTGCTGTTGTCGAAAACGATGTAGCTTTCGTGCTCGGCCAGGTATCGGCGTACCAGGTGGATCTGCCATTCGATCATTTCGGGCCGGTTGAAGGCCACGGTGGCGACGACCGCATCGCGGAATACCTGCTCTTGCCCCTGCAATTCGCTGACCGGTGCGGATGTCCTCAGAAAGCGAAACACCCGCCAACGATAGCGCAGCAGCGCCTCGCGCCTTGGCGGCCTGTTCAGCCTCTCCCATTCCGCCACGGTGATCGGGGGCTGATCGACGTCTTCCGGGGCGTCAGAAGCAACCATGTCGCGCCCCCGCATAGCTTAGTTCTGCTGGATCGAAATGCCCTTGTCGTCGATCTTGAGCTCGACGCCCTTGGGTTTGGTTTGCTCGCGATAGACATAGATGCCGAGCGCGATGACCACGACGACGAGCGCGCCGATGACGAGATAGAGCGTATTCTGTTTCATGGCGCGCTCTTTGCGTTGTCGAGCCTCAGGCTCGTTTCAGAACCTTGACCAGCACCAGCAGGATGATGGCGCCGATCGTGGCATGGATGATCGCGGCGAGAGTGCCGCCGCCGATGGAAAAGCCGATCCGCGGAAACAGCCAGCCGGCGATGAACGCACCGACGATGCCCACGATGATGTTGCCGATCAGGCCGAAGCCGAAGCCGGAAACGATGAGACCGGCGAGCCAGCCGGCGATGGCACCGATGATGATGAAGACGAGCAGGCTTTCGACACCCATAGCGATTTCCTCCGAGCAAGAGGGCGACCGCGGACCGGAAAGCCCGAATCGGCCTCGACATCAACAGCTTAGGCTATTCGAAAGCAGCCGGCCTCACCAGCGGCGCGCTTATTGATCGTCGTCGTCGCTTGCGGCAGGGCGCCAGCTGGTCGGCTCGACCTTCTTTTGCGTGTGACTGTCGATATAGACCCACCAGCCGTCGTCGCGATATTGCGCGATGGATTCGTTGATGACGCCGTCGCTGTCCTTCCAGGTCACGGAGACCTTGGAGCCGTCTGTCGGCGCGGTCGCAATCGGCTTTCTGTCCGCCATGTCATTATCCCCAATTGCACCGACAAACTGAGCCGACAGAACGCGACGGCCTGTATCCGGTTCCAAACGGTCACCGGCCCGCGGAGCGCGCCAACGGCCCTCAGCTATGGGCGAAGATATCCTCTTCGTCCCAGCCCATCAGGTCAAGCTTGGCACGCGTCGGCAGGAAGCGGAAGCAGGCATCGGCCTCCTTGGTCCGCCCATCGCGCGCCAGCCGTCCGGCCAGTACATCGCGCAACCGGTGCAGATAGAGCACGTCGGAAGCCGCATATTCGAGCTGTTCGGGCGACAGCGTCTCGGCCGCCCAGTCCGACGATTGCTGCGCCTTGGACAGCCCGACGCCGAGAAGCTCGAAGCAGATGTCCTTGAGCCCGTGGCGGTCGGTATAGGTGCGGGTCAGCCGCGAGGCGATCTTGGTGCAGAATACCGGCTCCGGCATGACGCCGAACGCATTGTAGAGAACGGCAAGATCGAAGCGGCCGTAGTGGAACAGCTTGGTTACGCCGCGGTTCCTCAGCAGGCTGACGAGGTTCGGCGCCTTCTTCTGGCCGGGCGCGATCTGGATGACGTCGGCGCTGCCGTCGCCGGGCGAAATCTGCACCACGCACAGCCGGTCGCGATGCGGATTGAGCCCGAGCGTTTCGGTGTCGATGGCCACTGCCCCGACATTGTAGTGCGAGAGGTCGGGCAGGTCGTTTTTATGGAAACGGATATCGGCCATTGTCTTCTCCGGTCGAGCCCTACAGTGCCCCCTGACCCGCAGGGGATGTTGCAGCGCTTTATCTTGTGGCCCGTCCTCGCCGCGATCGGCTGAAAAATCAACAGGAAAACAGGGGTTCCGCTGCTCAGCGCGTCAAGGCATCGAGAATCCGCGCCCACGAGCGCTGGCCCTTGTGGAAGGAGCTGAGCTCGTATTTCTCGTTGGGCGAGTGGATGCGGTCGTCGTCGAGGCCGAACCCGACCAGCAGCGATTCCATGCCGAGATAGGTCTGAAAATCGCCGACAACCGGAATGGGGCCGCCGCTGCCCGTCGTAACCGCCGGCTTCGGCCATTCGTCGGACAGCGCATTCTTGGCCTTGGCCAGGAAGGGCGAGTCGTAGGAAAGCTGGATTGCCGGCGAGCCGCCATGCGGATGGAATTCGACGGAACAGTCGGCCGGAATGCGCTCCTTGACGAACTTCTGGAACGCGGCCCGGATTTTTTTCGGGTCCTGCTTGTGGACGAGGCGAAACGAGACCTTCGCCGAGGCTTCGGCCGCGATCACCGTCTTGAAGCCCTTACCGGTATAGCCGCCGATGATGCCGTTGAACTCGGCCGTCGGCCGCGCCCAGGTCAATTCCAGCACGGAGCGGCCCTTTTCGCCCGACGGGATCGACAGGCCGACCGGTCCCAGGAACGTCTCGGCAGTCTCGCCGAGCGTCTCCCATGATTTCAGGATCTGCGACGGCGTTTCCTCGACGCCGTCATAGAAGCCGGGAATGGTGATGTGGCCGTCCTTGTCGTGGATATCGGCCAGCACCCTGGCCAGGATGCGGATCGGGTTGGCGGCGGCACCACCATAGAGACCCGAATGCAGGTCGCGGTCGGCGGCCTTCACCGTGATCTCCTCACCCACCAGCCCGCGCAATCCGACGCAGATCGACGGCGTGTCGCGATCCCACATGCCGGTATCGCAGACCAGCGCGAAATCGGCCTTGAGTTCGCCGGCATTGGCCTCGAGGAACGGCTTCAGCGAAGGCGAACCGGATTCCTCCTCGCCCTCGAACAGGATGGTGATGCGGCAAGGCAGATTGCCATGCACCTGTTTCCAGGCGCGGCAAGCCTCGACGAAGGTCATCAACTGGCCCTTGTCGTCGGCCGACCCCCGACCGACGATCACCTTGTGGTCCGGCCCGACCTCCTTGACAGCAGGCGCGAACGGATCGCTTTCCCACAATTCGATCGGGTCGACCGGCTGAACGTCATAATGGCCGTAAAACAGCACATGCGGCGAACCGGCCGGGCCGTCATGGTGCGCAACCACCATCGGGTGGCCGGGCGTGTCGCGAACGCTGGCGTCGAAGCCGATCAGCTCGAGTTCGGCCACCAGCCATTCCGCCGCCTTGCGGCAGTCGGCGGCATAGGCTGGATCGGTGGAGATGGACTTGATCCTGAGCAAGCCGAACAGGCGCTCGAGGCTCTGGTCGAGATTCTTGTCGAGACGGTCGAGGACGGGGGAAACTGCGGACATATGTGAAGCCTTTCGATTCAGAACCGGAACCGTAAAGGCATGACGGGAAAACGAAAAGCCCGCGATCATTGGACCACGGGCTGCAAACGTCTCTGCGAGGCAAAAAAAGACCGCCGTGGTGGAGGGGGAACCACGGCGGCCTTCTACTCGAAACGATGCGGCAGCCCGGAGAGGGGGGATAGGCTGCCGCAGGTGTCCGGGATAGGCGGGGGACGGGCCTTGCTCCGGACTCGGCGAAAACTGCCGATGACGTGTATTTGGGTCTCTGAACGTGGCGATTCAAGGGCACGAAAATTACAGTTTTGTAACATGGGCGTGAGCAGGGCGACCGCGATCTGTCAGGGTGTTGCCGGAACCGATAGTCGAGGCTGCCTTTGGCATGGACCAAGCCGCCGCGCCGCGCTATCCCTGCCGGCATGAAAAAAGGCGATCATCTCTTCCTTGTCGACGGCTCCGGCTACATCTTCCGTGCCTATCACGCGCTGCCGCCGCTGACCCGCAAATCCGACGGCCTGCCGGTCGGCGCCGTTTCCGGCTTCTGTAACATGCTGTGGAAGCTGATGCTCGACGCCCGCAATACCGATGTAGGCATCGTGCCGACGCATTTCGCCGTCATTTTCGACTATTCGTCAAAAACCTTCCGCAACGATCTCTACCCCGAATACAAGGCCAACCGCTCGGCACCGCCGGAAGATTTGATCCCGCAATTCGGCCTGATCCGCCAGGCGACCAGGGCGTTCAACCTGCCCTGCGTCGAGATCGAAGGCTACGAGGCTGACGATCTGATCGCCACCTATGCGAGGCTCGCCTGCGAAGCCGGCGGCGATACCACCATCATCTCCTCCGATAAGGATTTGATGCAACTGGTTGGCGATACGGTCGCCATGTACGACCCGATGAAGGACCGCCAGATCGGAATTCCGGAGGTCATCGAGAAATGGGGCGTGCCGCCGGAGAAGATGGTCGACCTGCAGGCACTGACCGGCGATTCGGTCGACAATGTGCCTGGTGTGCCCGGCATCGGGCCGAAGACGGCGGCGCAACTGCTCGAACAGTTCGGTGACCTCGACACGCTGCTGGCCCGGGCCGGCGAGATCAAACAGGACAAGCGCCGGGAATCGATCATCGCCAACGCCGACAAGGCGCGCATTTCTCGTCAGCTGGTGACGCTGATGAACGACGTACCGGTGACCGAGGGTCTGGAGGATTTCGTCCTGCACGCGCCCGACGGCCCGAAGCTGATCGGTTTCCTCAAGACCATGGAATTCACCTCGCTGACCCGCCGTGTCGCGGAAGCGACCAGCACCGAGGCCGGCGACGTCCAGGCCGTCGCGGTCACCGTCGAACGCGCCGATCATGCTCATGGCCCGGATGTTGGGGCCGGGTTGCCGCCGGTTGCCCGGAACGCGCCTGGCACTGAACCGGACGAAGCCGGCGGGACGGCGGAGACGTCAAAACAAGGCGATACCCCCTCCCTGCTCGCGGCACTAAGGCTGGAGCGCGCGGCCACCGGCAAGATCGACATTTCGGCCTATCACTGCATCCGCGATATCTCGGCCCTGAAAGTCTGGGTCGCCGAGGCACGGGAGGCTGGCATCGCCGCCTTCGACGTCAGGGCGACATCCGCCGATCCGATGCAGGCGGAACTGATCGGCATGGCCATCGCCACGGCTCCCGGACGCGCCGCCTACATTCCCTTCGCCCATATGAGCGGCAATGGCGACCTGCTCGGTGGTGGCGCGCTCGAAAACCAGATTCCGCTGCGCGAGGCGCTGGCGGTGCTGAAACCGCTGCTCGAAGACAGATCGGTTCTCAAGATCGCGCAGAACCTGAAATACGATCTTGTCATCATGAGCCGCTACGGCGTCGATGTCGCACCGTTCGACGACACCATGCTGATCTCCTACGTGCTCGATGCCGGTACGCCCCATGGTCACGGCATGGATGCGCTTGCCGAAAAGTGGCTCGGTCATACCCCTCTTCAGCTCAAGGACGTGACCGGCTCGGGCAAAAGCTCGGTCGGTTTCGATCAGGTCGACATCGACAAGGCGACGGCTCATGCCGCCGAAGACGCCGATGTGACGCTGCGGCTCTGGCTGGTGCTGAAACCGCGGCTTGCCGCCAAGGGCCTGGTGTCTGTCTATGAGCGGCTGGAGCGGCCGCTGGTGCCGGTGCTGGCGCGCATGGAACAGCGCGGCATCTCGGTCGACAGGCAGATCCTATCGCGGCTCTCCGGCGAATTGGCGCAGGGCGCCGCTCGCCTCGAAGAGGAAATCTACCAGCTCATCGGCGAACGCATCAACATCGGTTCGCCAAAGCAGCTCGGCGACATCCTGTTCGGGCGCATGGGCCTGCCCGGCGGTTCGAAGACCAAGACCGGCCAGTGGTCGACCTCGGCGCAGCTTCTCGAAGATCTCGCCGCCGAAGGTCACGAACTGCCGCGCAAGATCGTCGACTGGCGCCAGCTGACCAAGCTGAAATCGACCTATACCGATGCGCTGCCCGGCTTCATCCACCCCGACACCAAGCGCGTCCACACCTCCTACGCGTTGGCCGCTACGACGACGGGACGCCTGTCATCCTCCGATCCGAACCTGCAGAACATCCCGGTGCGCACCGCCGAGGGCCGCAAGATCAGGACCGCCTTCATCACCGACAAGAGCCATCGGCTGGTCTCGGCCGACTACAGCCAGATCGAATTGCGGGTGCTCGCCCATGTCGCCGAGATCCCGCAACTGCGGCAGGCTTTCGCCGACGGCGCCGACATCCACGCCATCACCGCGTCGGAGATGTTCAACGTGCCGGTCGAAGGCATGCCCTCGGAGGTTCGCCGCCGCGCCAAGGCGATCAATTTCGGCATCATCTACGGCATTTCGGCCTTCGGTCTCGCCAACCAGCTGTCGATCCCGCGCGAGGAAGCCGGCAACTACATCAAGAAATATTTCGAGCGCTTCCCCGGCATCCGCGATTACATCGAGGAGACCAAGGCCTATGCCCGCGAGCACGGCTTTGTCGAAACGATCTTCGGCCGCCGCATCCATTACCCCGACATAAGATCGTCCAACCCCTCGCTCCGCGCCTTCAACGAACGCGCCTCGATCAATGCCCGCCTGCAAGGCACCGCCGCCGACATCATCCGCCGTGCCATGATCCGCATGGAGGAGGCGCTGGAAAAAGCCGGCCTTTCGGCACGCATGCTGCTGCAGGTGCATGACGAACTGATCTTCGAGACCGTCGAGGCGGAAGTCGAGGCGACGATCCCGGTCGTGCGTCATGTCATGGAAAACGCGGCGATGCCGGCGGTCTCGATGTCGGTGCCGCTGCATGTCGACGCGCGAGCCGCCAACAACTGGGACGAGGCGCATTAGCACCAACGCAAGGTGTGTTGAGATTCAGATCAGGCCGAGCCGAAAATGGTGGATTCCGAGAACCGGAGCGGAGCGTACTTTTCGTACGTGAGCACCGGAAGCGCAGGAAGCCGCCATTTGCAGGCCGGCATCATCTGAATATCAACTCACCTCAAGCCGCCTCAGCCAAACACTTGGCACATGTCCCGCGAAACTCGATCACCGCCTTCTTGGCGGCGAAGCCGGTGGAGCGCACCCATTCGTCCAAGCTGTGGCCGACATCGTGGTCGGACATCTCGGTGACCTGCCCGCATGTGTCGCAAATGGCGAAGGCAGTCATCGAATGGCTGTGGTCATGCGGCTCGGCGCAGGCGACGAAGGAATTGATGCTTTCAAGCCGATGCACGAAACCTGACTTCACCAGCGTGTCGAGCGCGCGATAGACCTGAAGCGGTGCGCGAAAACCGCGCTCGCGCAATTGGTCGAGCAAGGTGTAGGCACTGAGCGGTCCGCTGGCGGTCTCGAGTTTCTCGAGCACGCACAGCTGGTTTTTCGTCAGCACATCCCTTGCCGCCATGATCCTGTTCCAACTCGCCTTGCGTCGCTTGCGCCGCGCACAAACGATCCATGTCCCACCCAGATAGCGACGAACAGGCATTTTTGCTACTGTTTCCAGCATTCTGCCCGCAAGGCGGCCGAGAACATCGATCGGAGCGGGGCAACAGGCAGGTTGCCCGCCGTTTTTCGCTTTGCCGGTTTATCGAGCGGACCTATTTCCTCGGCGGGCCTTTGCGCTCGGCAGAAGCCGCCCACAGATTGATGTCGGATTCGCGCGCGTAGGTGTCGATCTCGGCGAGTTCGGCATCGCTGAAGTCGAGCGCCTTGAGCGCGCCGACGCAGTCCTCGACCTGCTCCGGCCGGCTGGCGCCGATCAGTGCCGAGGTCACCCTCCCCTTGCGCAGCACCCAGGCCAGCGCCATCTGCGCCAGCGTCTGTCCGCGCCTGCCGGCGATGGCGTCGAGCGCCTTGATGTTGGCGATGGTCTTGTCGTTGATGAAGGATGTCTTCAGCGACTTGCCCTGGGAGGCGCGGCTGCCGTCCGGAATGCCGCCGAGATACTTGTCCGTCAGCATGCCTTGCGCCAGCGGCGAGAACACGATCGAGCCGACGCCGAGCCCTTCGAGCGTGTCGAGCAAGCCGTCTTCCTCCACCCAGCGGTTCAGCATCGAATAGCTCGGCTGGTGGATGACGCAAGGCGTGCCAAGCTGCTTCAAGATATCGGCCGCCTCGCGCGTGCGCTGCGAATTGTAGGACGAGATGCCGGCATAGAGCGCCTTGCCCGAGCGCACGGCATGGTCGAGCGCACCCATCGTTTCTTCCAGCGGCGTGTCGGGATCGAAACGGTGCGAATAGAAGATATCGACATAGTCGAGCCCCATCCGCTTGAGGCTCTGGTCGAGGCTGGCCAGAATGTATTTGCGCCCACCCCATTCGCCGTAGGGCCCGGCCCACATCTGGTAACCGGCCTTGGTCGAGATGATCAGTTCGTCGCGGTAGGCAGCGAAGTCGGTGCGCAGGATCTCACCGAAGGCGGTTTCGGCAGAACCGGGCGGCGGACCGTAATTGTTGGCGAGGTCGAAATGCGTGATGCCGAGGTCGAAGGCCTTGCGCGCGATCGCCTGCTTGGTCTTGTGCGGCGTGTCGTTGCCGAAATTGTGCCACAGGCCCAGCGAGATCGCCGGCAGCTTCAGGCCGGAGCGGCCACAGCGGTTGTAGACCATTTTCTCGTAACGGTTTTCGGCGGGCGTGTAGGGCATCGGAAAATCCTCGAATGGAAACGAGCCGGTCGGCTGCATCGTCACAACGCGGCGAGTTGGCTCTGCCCCCACCCTTACCCTCTCTCCGTCGAAACGGGGAGAGGGTTGAGGTGTGCTGCCCTATTTCTTCTTCGCCAAAAGCTCCTTGGCTTCCTTGACGCCAAGTGCGGCCGGCCGTTCGCAGGTGGTCTGCATGGCGACGAACTTGCCGGTTTCGCCGGAACGCAGCAGGCCGGTCATCACGTCGACGGCGTGCAGCGCCAGCTCCATCGAACAGCGGTGCGGCCGACCTTCCGCGATCGCCACCGCCATATCGGCAAGGCCTGACGTGCGGTAGTTGGCCATCATGCCTTGCGAATGCATCTCGTTGGGCACGCCGAACGGATGCGGCCAGTTCGGCAGCTTCTTGACCGGCTTGGCCGCGACGGTGAAGCGAACGTCACCACCGAAGAAGTTCGGGTCCGGCACAAACACCGTACCCGCCTCGCCATAAAGCTCCATCGGCGCGTGGCCGTGGGCCCAGACGTCCCAGCTGGTGTTGAGCGTGATAACGGCGCCGTTCTCGAACTCCAGCAGCCCGTGGATGGTTGTCGGCGTGTTGACCGGTATCTTTTCACCCGCGCGCGGCTTTGAACTGATCGTGCGCTCCTTGGCCGGCGTCGTCGCGAAGGCCGCGACCTGCTTCACCGGCCCGATCAGCTGGATCAGATTGGTGATGTAATATGGTCCGATGTCGAGCACCGGCCCCGCGCCTGGCTGGAAGAAGAAATCCGGATTGGGGTGCCAGTGCTCCATGCCGTGGCCCATGACATGGCACGTGCCACTCGTGACCTTGCCAAGCTTGCCGGTGTCGATCAGGTTGCGCACCAATTGATGCGCGCCGCCGAGGAAAGTGTCTGGCGCCGAGCCGATGCGCAGACCCTTTTTCTCCGCCCGCTTCTTAAGGTCGAGCCCTTCCTTGACCGACAGCACGAACGGCTTTTCCGAATAGACGTGCTTGCCGGCGTCGAGGATCTGCTTCGAGACCTCGTAGTGCACCGCCGGGATGGTCAGGTTGACGATGATGTCGATGTCGTCGGCCTTGAGCAGGTCTTCGACGGTGTCGGCGCGCAGCTTGAACTCCTTCGCCCGAGCCTTGGCCGCCTCCATGTTGATGTCGGCGCAGGCACGCATTTCAATGCCGCGGAACAACGGCGCCAGCGAAAAATACGCCTTCGAGATGTTGCCGCAGCCGATCACGCCGATGCCAAGTTTCTTTGCCATGCTGGTTGCTCCTAATAGGTTTTGGCGGCTGCGATGGAGCGGCGGGCGAAACGCTCGATGTCGTTGGGGTTGTCCTGTTCCATGACGTAGTATTGGGCAGCACTCCTGGCACGCAACACTTTGATCAGGCCGGCCCAGTCGATGGTGCCATGGCCGACATCCGACCAGCCATCCTCATCCAGCCCCTCGCCGGGCTTGGCCATGTCCTTGACGTGGACGGCGCTGATGCGCTTGCCGTGTTTCTCGATCCACGGCAGCGGATCATCGCCGCCGCGCACCACCCAGGCAACGTCCATCTCCCAGCTGACATCGGGCGCGGATGACAGGATGTGGTCCTGCGGCACCGATCCGTCGGCAAGTTTCTTGAACTCGAAATCATGATTGTGCCAGGCAAAGCCGTAGCCGGCCTTTTTCGCGGCGTCACCGACCTTGGCCAGGCGTTCGCCGAAACCACGCCAGCCGGCCACGTCGGATGGCCGCTGGTCGGGCATCAGGAAAGGACAGATGAGCAGCGTGATACCGAGTGCGTCGGCGGTTTTGCGCACGCCGTCAAAATCGTTCTCGAGCGCGTCGATCGAGAAATGCCCAGTCGGCATGGCAAGCCCGTTCTTATCGAGCTCGGCGCGGAATGCCTGGGGATCATCATAGACGCCGCCGAAACCTTCGACCTGGGCGTAGCCGAGCTTGCCGAGCATGGCGAGCACACCGTCCCAGGGTTGGAAATTGCGGGCGCTGTAAAGTTGGAATGACCAATTCATCGTCTCTGTCCGTTTTGCTTGGGGATCGTCGTTGGAAGGTTGGTTCTCGGAAGCTAGATGCGTGTGCCGGTTGCGGTGTCGAAAAGCGAGGCGCGCATCGGATCGAAGCCAAGCGTCACCGCCTCGTCGTTCTTGGGCGTGCGTTCCGAGGTCACTCGGACGCTGAAATTCTGCTGGGCAAGCTTCAGCCAGACCAGCGTGTCGGAGCCCATGGGTTCGACCACCTCGACATTGGCGGCTATCGAGAACGGCCAGCCGGTGCCGCTGTTCAGGCTGACATGCTCGGGCCTGATACCGAATGTGACGGGGCCGGGAGCCGGAGGCTTGGCAAAGTCGTAAGTGCCGAGCGGGATCTTGATATCCCCGGCCGCGAACCGCCAGCCGCCGTCGGCGTCTTCCAGGTAGCCATCGACGAAGTTCATTGCGGGCGAACCGAGAAAGCCGGCGACGAAACGGTTGACCGGACGGTTGTAGATGGTCTGCGGCGCATCGAGCTGCTGGATGACGCCGCCCTTCATCACCGCGATGCGGTCGGCCAGCGTCATCGCCTCGATCTGGTCGTGGGTGACGTAGATCATGGTGTTCTGCAGCTTGCGATGCAGCAGTTTGATCTCGACGCGCAGTTCGGCGCGCAGCTTGGCATCGAGATTGGACAGCGGCTCGTCGAACAGGAACACGTCGACATCGCGCACCAGCGCCCGTCCGATGGCGACGCGCTGGCGCTGGCCGCCGGAAAGTGCGGCCGGCTTACGCTGCAGCAGCGGCTCGATCTGCAGGATTTCAGCCGCCCGCGCGATCCGCTTGGCGATCTCTTCTTTTGGCGTGCCGGCGACACGCAGCCCGAAGGACAGGTTCTTCTCCACCGTCATTTGCGGATAGAGCGCATAGGACTGGAACACCATGCCGATGCCGCGGTCCTTGGGCTCTTCCCAGGTGACGTTCTTGCCCTTGATGAAGATGCGGCCTTCGGAAACGTCGAGCAGGCCGGCAATGCAATTGAGCAAGGTCGACTTGCCGCAGCCGGACGGCCCGAGCAGCACGATGAACTCGCCATCGGCGACATCCAGATTGAGCGTCTCCAAGACGGTCACCGCGCCGAAATTCAGCGACAGGTCCTGGATCGAAACGCTGGTATCGTTGGCTGCCGTCATCGCCATCACCCCTTCACCGCGCCGGCGGCGATGCCGCGTACGAAAAGCTTGCCGGAGATGAAGTAGACGATGAGCGGCACAAGCCCGGTCAGGATGGTTGCGGCCATATTGACGTTGTACTCCTTCACGCCTTGCACCGAATTGACGATGTTGTTGAGCTGCACCGTCATCGGATAGGTGTCGGGGCGGGTGTAGACGACGCCGAACAGGAAGTCGTTCCAGATGCCGGTCACCTGCAGGATGATGGCAACGACGAAGATCGGCAGCGACATCGGCAGCATGATGCGCAGGAAGATGCCCCAGAAGCCGGCACCGTCGACACGTGCCGCCCGGAACAGCTCCTCCGGCATCGAGGAGAAATAATTGCGGAACAGCAGCGTCAGGATCGGCATGCCGAAAATGGAATGGACGATCACCAGCCCGCTGAGGCTGCCATAGAGGCCGATCTCGCGCAGGATGATGACGATCGGATAGATCATCACCTGGTAGGGAATGAAGGCGCCGACGATCAGGATGATGAAGAACGTATCGGCGCCCTTGAAGCGCCAATTGGCCAGTGCATAACCGTTCACCGAGGCGATGGCGATCGACAGCAGCACTGACGGCACGGTGATGCGCACCGAATTCCAGAAGCCGCGCGAAAGTCCGTCGCAGTTAAGGCCGGTGCAGGCAGTCGACCACGCCTTGACCCACGGTTCGAAAGTGATCTCGAGCGGCGGTGAGAAGATGTTGCCGAGCCGGATCTCCGGCATGCCCTTGAGCGAGGTGACGACCATGACGTAGAGCGGCAAGAGGTAGTAGACCGCCATGACGAACAATGTGCCGTATAGGAAGACGTTGCGGCGCGAAATCACGCGGCGCGGCTTCGGGCCGTAGGGATCGGTGATGCCCTGGCGCGCGCCGGCGGCGGTGCTCGCTTGAGCGGTGATGTCTGCCATGCTCATTTGCGCCGCCCGAACTCGAGATAGGCCCAGGGCACGATGACGATCACCACCGAGAGCAGCATCATGGTCGAGGCAGCAAAGCCCTGGCCGAGGTTCTGGGCGAAGAACATATAGTCGTAGACGTATTTGGCCGGCACTTCGGAGGCGATGCCCGGGCCGCCGCTGGTCTGGGCCACGACGAGGTCATAGACCTTGACGATGCCGGCAGCGATGATGACGAGCGTGGTGATGAAGACCGGCCGCATCATCGGGATGACGATGAACAGATAGGTCTTCCACATCGGGATCCCATCCACCCGCGCCGCCTTCCAGATGTCCTCGTCAATGCCGCGCAGGCCGGCCAGCATCAGGCACATGATGAGCCCTGTGCCTTGCCACAGCGCCGCGATCGATATGCCGTAGATGACGATGCTGGAATTGTAGAGCGGGTCGAAGCTGAAGCTCGTCCAGCCTAAGTCACGGACCACATGCTGGATGCCGAAATCCGGATTGAGCAGCCACTGCCAGACCAGGCCGGTGACGATGAAGGAGAGCGCGAAAGGATAGAGGAAGATGGTGCGCAACGTGTCCTCGAAGCGGATCTTCTGATCGAGCAGTGCTGCAAGCAGGAAGCCGATGACCAGCGAGAACACCAGCGAGATCGCGCCGTAGATCAGCAGGTTTTCGATCGAGATCAGCCAGCGCGGCGTCGCCCACAACCGGTAGTATTGGTCGAGCCCGACGAAATTCAGCCGCGGCAAGAGCTTCGAATTGGTGAAGGAATAGAGCACCGTCCAAACGGTGCCGCCGACGAAAACCACCATGGCGGTGAGGATCATCGGGATCGAGGCGACCTTCGCATTGAGGTTGCGGAACAGAAGGTTGGGGCGTTCGCTCTTGCTCATCTCGTCAGCCGGCTGGGTAAGGGCGGTGCATTCCCGGCCCTGCATTCGCAAGGCCGGGAGCGAGGTGGGTTGCCGCCAGCGTCAGTCCGCCGAAGCGATGAGGTCGGCGAAGCGCTTCTGTGCGTCTTCGACGGTCAATTCCGGCTTGGCGAAGAATTCGGCGAAAAGGTCTTCCTTCTGCTTCTGGGTGTCCTGTGAAAGCAGTTGGTCCGTCCATGGAATGACGGCGCCCTTGGCGAGGATGGCGAGGCCTTTCTTCATGCAGTCGTTCGCCGCGTTGAGATCGACGTCGCCGCGCACCGGCAGGGAACCCTTCTTCAGATTGAAGGCAACCTGCGTCTTGGGATCGAGCAGCGTCTCGGCCAGCACCTCCTGCGCCTTGCTCTTGTCGGCATCCTTGAGCAGCGGGAAGTAAAAGGCGTCGCCGCCCGTGGCTATGACCTCGTTCAGCCCAAGGCCCGGCAGGCAGGTATAATCCTTGCCGGCGGTCTTGCCGGCAACCTGGAACTCGCCCTGTGCCCAGTCGCCCATGATCTGGCCACCGGCCTTGCCGGTGATGACCAGGTTGGTCGCCTGGTTCCAGTCCTGCACATTGGTGTTCTTCGCCATCTTGCGGGCATCGTCCGCGGCCTTGAAGACCTTGGCGACTTCGGGCCCGGCGGCGAACTTGGCATCCTTGTCCTTGTAGACCTTGAGGAATGTGTCCGTGCCGCCCACAGCCGCAAGCAGCACGTCGAAGGCACCGGAGGATTGCCAGGCTTGCCCGCCGACGGCGAGCGGGATGATGCCGGCCTTCTCCAGTGCCGGCGCTGCCGCCACGAATTCATTCCAGTCCTTCGGCAACGGCACGCCGGCCTTCGCGAAGGCTTCGTTGGACAGCCACAGCCACTGCCAGGAATGGATGTTGACGGGCACGCAATAGATCTTGCCGTCGATGGTGCAGCCGTCGAGCAGGCTCTTCGGCCGCACGACATCAGTCCACTTGCCCTTGGTGGCGACGTCGGTGAGGTCGCGCATCAGGCCGGCCTGCACCAGCTCTTCCGCCTGCCGGCCATGGTTGAATTGCGTGGCGCCCATCGGATCGCCACCGGTGATGCGGCTGATCATGATCGGCCGCGCCGTGCCGCCGGAACCGGCAATGGCGCCGTCCACCCAGTGGTTGCCGGTCGCATCGAATGCCTTTGCAAGTTCCGCAACCGCCGCGGCCTCGCCGCCTGAAGTCCACCAATGCGTGACTTCCAGGTCCGTCGCGGCCGCCTGACCGGCAAATTGCAGTGCAGCCGTCGCCGCCAGGGCAGCGGTCAAAAATCTGTATCGCATTTCGGCTCCTCCCAGAATCTGAAACGTTACAGATTTTCGATACGGCAATTGCGCGGGCTGTGCAACCCATCAACGAAGCGCCCTCGATATTTTTTCGGGCCGCGAACAAATTCGCCTGAATGATCGCGCTTCTCATGCACTGCAGCAAGGTTTGCTGCAACGCAAACACCGAGATACCGCCAGATACGGGCAAAAGGCGGCGGCAGGGGCGATTTCTCCTGGAATCCCAATGCGTTTCGCAAAAAGAACCATCCACCTCATGACGAGGACATACATCTCGATACTGGCAATCTGTAACGTTTCAGTATATTGACGCTTTGCCGGGGCTGGGACGCATATCGTATCGCTATGACGGCGATTGCCGACATGGCCCGCGGCTGCTATGCGCCTGACGGGCGGGACGAATGGACAGACAGCGTACGGACAAGAACGGGGAGAACTCGGCACAGGGACGGCCGACGTTGAAGACGCTTGCCTTCATGACCGGGCTCGGCGTCACCACCGTGTCACGCGCCTTGAAGGATGCCCCGGAAATCGGCGCCGAGACCAGGCGCCGCGTCCAACTCGTCGCCAAGCAGATCGGCTACCGGCCGAACCGCGCCGGCGTGCGTCTGCGCACCGGCAGGACCAATGTCATCAGCCTCGTGCTCAACACCGACCGCGAGATCATGAGCTTCGTCTCGGACATCATCTACGGCGTTTCGGAAGTGCTCGCCGAAACGCCCTATCACCTGATCGTCACGCCCTATTCCCGCTCGCAGGATCCGATGGAGCCGATCCGCTATCTCGTCGAGACCGGCTCGGCCGATGGCGTCATCATCTCGCGCACCCAACCGAACGATCCACGCGCCCGCTACATGCTCGAGCACGGCATGCCCTTTGCCACGCATGGCCGCACCGACATGGGCCTGGTCCACCCCTACCATGACTTCGACAACCATGTATTCGCGATGGAAGCCGTGCGCCGCCTGGCGAGCATGGGCAGGCGCAAGCTGGCGCTTCTGTCGCCGCCACCCGGGCTGACCTATTATGGCCACACGCTGAACGGCTTTGCCGATGCGCTGAGCGAGGTCGGCGCCAGCGAAATTCCGTTCAACACCGTTTCCATCGATCACACGATCGAGCAGATCAGGACCAGGACCGCGCAGGTGATGCGCCGCGAGAACAGGCCGGACGGCTTCGTCAGCAGCGCTGCCGCCGCGACACTGGCTATCGTCGCCGGCATTGAAGATGCCGGCCTCAAGCTTGGCCGCGACGTCGATGTCGTGTCCAAGCAATCGTCGGACCTGTTGCACCTGTTCCGGCCGGAATTGCTCGTCGTCAACGAGAACTTCCGCCTGGCCGGCTCCGATCTCGCCCGCTCCGTGCTCGGCTGGATCGGCGGCGCCGCACCCGGATCGTTGCAGCGCCTGGTCGCCACCAGCGAGGTTCAGGCGTTCAGCCCGCCGGTTTCCGTTTAGGCTCTTGGGCCGGCTTGTCAGCCAGCCGCACCGCTTCCCCACGGCCCATGGAACGCGCCTTTGTCGTCGATACGCTCGAAGCCGTGCGCGCCGAAGAAGTCGCGTTGCGCCTGGATCAGGTTCGAGGTGCCGCGGCCTTGGCGATAGCTGTCGAAATAGGCAAGTGCGGAAGACAGCGCCGGAACCGGCGAGCCGGCCTCCGAAGCCCTCGCCACGATGCGGCGCAGCGACGGATGCGCTCCCTGCATCAGCGAGATGAAGGCCGGCGCCATCAGAAGGTTGGTCGAGGCGCCGCCCTTGCTGAAGGCTTCCGCCATGGTGTCGAGCATCTGCGAGCGGATGATGCAGCCGGCGCGCCAGATCCTGGCGATGGTCGGCATCGGCAGGTTCCAGTTGAATTCCTTCGACGCGCCGCTCATCACCGCAAAACCTTGGGCGTAGGCGGCGATCTTGCCGGCGAACAGCGCCAGTTCCAGATCTTTCAGCAAGGCGTCCTTGTCACCGGAAATCTTCGTCACGCCGATGTTGCCATAGGCCTTTTCCGCCGTCAGCCGCTCGTCCTTGATCGACGACAGAACGCGCGCCGCCACCGCCGCCTCGATCGCGGTGGCCGGGATGCCGAGCTGCTGCGCCTCGATGACCGACCATTTGCCGGTGCCCTTCTGGCCGGCGCGGTCGAGGATGATGTCGACCACCGGTTTGCCGGTCTTCGGATCGTCGGCCGCCAGCACCTTGGCGGTGATCTCGATCAGGTAGGAGTTGAGCCGGCCCTTGTTCCAGTCGGCAAACACCGTGCCGATCTCTTTCGGACCCATGCCCAGGCCGTCGCGCAGGATGCCGTAGATCTCCGCGATCATCTGCATGTCGGCATATTCGATGCCGTTGTGGATGGTCTTGACGAAATGTCCGGCGCCGTCGGTGCCGAGCCATGCCGCGCAGGGTTCGTCCTTGAATTTGGCGGAGATCGCCGTCAGCACCTTCTCGACGCGCTTCCATGAGTCCTCCGTGCCGCCGACCATGATCGACGGCCCGTGGCGTGCCCCCTCCTCGCCGCCGGACACGCCCATGCCGATGAAGGTGAGACCCGAACCGGAAAGCTCGGAGAAGCGCCGCATCGTGTCGCGGAAATTGGCGTTGCCGGCATCGATGACGATGTCGTTGGCCGACAGCACGCCACGCAGTGCCGCGATCTGTTCGTCGACCGGCTTGCCGGCCAGCACCATGATGATGATCGGGCGCGGCGGCCGGATCGCGGCGGCGAGCTCTTCAAGGCTGTAGCAGGGCACGACCATGTCCCTGAGTGCGCCGGCATTCTCGACAAAGGCATCGGTGCGCGCCCTGGTGCGGTTGAAGACAGCGATGCGGTGCCCGTGCTCGGCGATGTTGAGCGCCAGGTTGGAGCCCATCGTGCCAAGGCCGATCAGGCCGATTTCGGCTTTTTCCATCGTTTCTTCCCTGCTCTCGGATCGTTTGTTGAGACCGCGATTTTGCGGGCGATGATTGACGGGCCTTGACGCCTGCGTCAACCGCCTCGCCGAATTGTGTTGCCCGGATTGTCGGTCGTGCCCGTGTAGAGGTACCTGGCAGTCCCGCCTACGGCCTGATGTCGACGGGCGCCTCGATCTTCACCATCTGAAAATCCGAGACCAGTATGTCGATGCGCACCGTCCACCGACCGGGCACCGGAATGACGAGGTTGTCGACGCGCCAGCTGCCGTCGCCGGGCTTGGTCGCCGTGCGCTTCAAGGGTTCGATGCCGGAATCGGGCTTTGACAGCACAAGCGTTACCTCCTTGGCGTCGAGCGGGCCGAAATCGCCGCTCATGATGACCATCGAGGCAACGACCGGGCCGGCATGGCCGGGAGTGAAGTTGAGATCGGCCATCGCTTGCAGCGCGTGGATATGGACCGACACCGGTTGCGCTGCCGCGATCGCCAGGGCTCGTGGCGGCGGTGTGAAGCGCCAGCCCGCGGCAACGCCGAAAATCGCCAACACGATCAACATCTCGACGCCGATCGAGCGGACCAGCCTGCGTTGAACTTCCGTCGATCCCGCCTCGGCCGATGCCGTGAGTTTCCAGCGGTTGACGGCAGCGAGCGTGAACAGAAAGACCAGCAGCCCGAGCTTGATCAGCAGCAGCCTTCCATAGGCGGTGTCGACCAATGCCGCGGGCGTTTGCACCTGGATGACGGCAAGCACGGTGCCGGCAGCGGCAAGCACGGCCACCACGGGCAGGATCGCCCAAGAAAATCGCCGCAGGAATGGCGTGGCCTCCGCCGATTGCCCCTTGAGCGCCAGCCCGAGTGGGACCAATGCGCCGACCCACGACGCGATGCAGACGCCATGCAGGAACACCATCGGCCGCGTCAGCCATTGCGGTTCGGCGGCACTGGCATGGCCGCTGGCGGCAAGTGCAATCCCCACCCCGGCCAGGCCGGCCAGCGCCAATGGCTTGGCGGTGGCACGGGGACCGGCCAGCGACAGCAGGCCAAGCCCCAGCGCGATCAGCGCGACCAGCACCGTCCAGCCGAAGCTGGTGCCGAGCCCGGTCCGCCAGATGACCGATTGTGCCAGATGGGAGAGCGGCGCCCCGAGTGCATCAAGCCCCTGCAATCCGAGCGACAGGGACGACGCGACCAGCCCGCTCAGGATTGCAGCTGCAACGAAGCGCTGCCCGGCACGGGCACTTCCGGCCAACCAGGCAAGCGCGAAGGCGCCGCCAACGCCGAGGAAGAGGCCGACGTAGAGAAAGATTTTGCTCGCCCAGATAGCCGACCGCAACGGCCAGTCGACGGCTTCGGATACGGCCGGCGGTTCGCTGGGCGCTCCGATGGAAAACAGCAGCGATCCGCCGACGGGATGACCGTCTGCGGAGATGACGCGCCAGCTCAAGACATGCGTGCCCGACTTGAGCGGCTGCGGATTGTCGATCTCGACGGTCTGGTCGCTGAGACGAAAGGCGGTCAGTGGAACCGGCTTGCCGTCGGGCTTCACCAGCGTCAGCACCAGAGGCGAGACCGGCTCGCTGAAGGTCAGCGAGAACTGCGCCGGTCCCTGTGCCAGCACCGCGCCGTCGGCCGGGTCGGTCTTGATCAGCGCGGCATGGGCAAAGGCCTGATCTGACACGGCAAGGCTGGCAAGAAACACGATCACAGCCAACAGGCCGACGGCAAGCCGGCCGGTGCGTTTGCCGGTCATGCAAGCCGTTTGCAGGAGGGAGGTCGTGCTCATGTCACCGCCACGAAAAAGAGCGGCGCACTCGAAAGAGCGCGCCGCCTGGGAGATCATTTCTTCGGCAGCAGCTTGATGCCGGGTGCCGGGCTTTCCAGTGCGTCTTCATCTTGCCCTGCCGCTGGAATCTCGATCCAGCGATCGGCTGCACCGTCGCATTCCTGCACGACCGGGAAATAGAGTTTTTGGCCGACGGGGAGGTCCGCCGTCAGCGTCGCGCGGAAAACGAACTCGTCATAGAATTCATCGGGCAGGTTGCCGCCGCTCCAGTCGACCTCCTTGACCCCATCGGTCACCGCCTGACCGTAGAGGTGGTAGGATTTCTCGTACTTGCCCTTCTTGGTCTGCAGCGTCCAGCCGGGCTTCGGCATCGGCTTGATCGCGATCACCCCTTCCGGAATCTGCACGCGCACGGCGGTCGTCGCCTTGCCGTCGCAGCCATGCGGCACGCGCAAAACGGCCTTGTAGGTCGAGCCGACCGCCGCCTCCTGGGTTTCGAACGTGATATGCGCGAAGGCGGCGCTGGTTCCGAGCGCGAGAAGTGCGCCGGCCGACAAAAGATATTTGTTCATGATGGTCCCTCGGATTTTCAAGATTTGTCGAGCTGGCGCGGTCAATTGGCGTGATCGTCCACGGCGCCGCCGCCCATGCCTTCGACGGCGAAATCGACGCTGACGGCGCCGGCCTTTTCGAAGGTCAGGGTGGCGGAGAACTTTTCGCCCTGTTTGGGTTGCCGCTTCAGGCCCATGAACATCAAATGATAGCCGCCAGGTGCAAGGGCTACCTTGCCGCCGGCCGGAATTTCCAGGCCGCCGGCAACCGGCCGCATGGTCATGACGCCGTCCTTGACGCCCATCTCATGCAGCTCGGCCTTTTCGGAGACATCGGAGGAAATCGACACCAGCCGGTCCGGCGCACTGCCCTTGTTGGTGATGGTGAAATAACCGCCGGCCACTTTGGCGCCGGCCGGCGTGGCGCGCGACCAGGGGTGGCCGATCTCAAGATTGCCAACCTTGAACTCATGCGCGAAGACGGACTGCGCGCCTGTGAACAGCAGCGCAAGAGCCAGCACGGCAATGCCGACACGCTCTTCGATGCCGCGTAGAATGCTGCCGGCCATAGGACGCGCGGCGTCAGGGAAAAAATAGGACATGGTTGCTCCATGAAGTGAAGGTCGCGCCGTTGCCGGTCGCGAGCAGTTAGATCTTTGGATGGGTACGCCCACGAAAGGTTCCGCCGGGCAAACAGGCTCAGGCCGTCAGCGGCGGCGCGCGCGGGTTCGACGGCGAGCGCTCACGCGCAAAGTCGAGATGGATGGCCGCCGGGAAGACAAAGGCGACCGTTTCAAAGGAAAGGCTGCCCAGCGCCAGACCGGCATTGGGCGGCGGCGCAAAGGCCGCCAAAACCATGCTGCAGCCGAGCACGCAGCATGCCGGCAGATGGGACGGCGGCTGGTTGCCGCCCGGAAGCTGGGTTGCGCCTTCATGGGTACAGATGACATTGCCGAAAGCGTCGAGTTGCGATGCATTGGGACCGGCGCCGAAGGCACCAAGCGTCGACTGGAGCAACAGCAGATAGGCCGCGACAAGCGCGACCGGCATGCTCCATCGTCTCCTCGATACGCCCAAAGCCCTGCCTCTTCGCAGCAACCAACCATATCTAGCACGGGGCCGGCGGGTGGAAAATCGCCAAATCGCCGCGGCGGCAACGCGGCAGGCCCAAGGCATGTCGCCCAGAAGTGTATAGCGGTTTTGGGACAACGACATGCATGAAACAAGGCTGCGAGCCGCGATGCGGCTCAGTGTTTTTGCAGCGACCGGCTCTCCGGGATCGAGGTCAGCAATGTCTGGCGCGCCGACTTCAAATGCTTGCGGCAAGCGGCGTCGACCTTGCCGAGATCGCGTGATTTCAGCGCTTCTATGTAGACCAGATGCTCACCGATCGCGACTTCGTTGCGCTCGCGTTCCTGCGCCTTGTTCCACTGGTAATGGTAGTGGAAGATCATGGCGATGACATCGTAGAAATCGACGATGAAGCGATTGCGCGATGCCCGGTGGATCAGCCGGTGGAAGCGCTCGTCGAGTTCGGAGAACTCCGTGAAGCGGGCGGCAATGTCGTTTGCCAACTGGCGATGCTCGTCTTCCAGGCGGTCGAGATCGGTCCAGACCGCGCTGTCCTGCGGTAAAGCGGCAAAGGCGGCCGCCGAGCGCAGTTCGAACATCTCGCGGATTTCGGTCAGCTCCAGCGCGAAGGCGCGCGTAAAGCCCTTCAGCACCCAATGACTGTTGCGACGTTTCTCGATCAGGCCGAAGCGGGAGAAGCGGATCAGGAACTCGCGCACGCTGGTGGTGCCGACGCCGATCTCACGCGCCAGTTCGAGTTCGTTGATCTGCATGCCGGCTTCGGCGCCGCCGGCGAGCAGTCGACGCATGAACGACCGTTCGATGATCTCGGCCAGCGTGTCTGTCTCTTCCTCGGGGAAGAAATCATCGGGAAGCGGTTCGCGCAGCACCGTCTTGGCGCGCTTGTTCCAGGCGATCAGCCCGGTCTCTTCCATGCGCGCGAGAATGGTGCGCACCGTGGTACGGCTGACGCCAAGCAAGGTGCCCAGTTCCGGCTCCGAAGGCAGGCTGCGCGTTTCGTCGAGCAGCCGCAGGCAGCGGTTGTAGGCATCCTTGTAGACGTTGTTGCTCTTCGACATCCCTGACCCGTTGCACGCCGTCGCTTGCAGCGGACGGTTTGAAGCGCAATATGACGTTCGCATGGCTCTGAGAAGCGAAATTGCTTCCCGGAACAACCCGGAGACATGCGGAACTCCCCACGAAAAAACAATTGACGCAAAACTGTTTTTTCACGATAAAAGACAATATCTCTAAACAGGCGCGTGTCAATCCGCCCCTCGCAACCCACCCAGGAAACCGCCCGTGAACGCCTCCAACTGCATTCTTCTGTCCCCCGCCGACAATGTCGCCGTCGCCAACGGCCGCATCGAGATCGGCACCGCGCTGCCGGGCGGTGCCGTCGCCAGTGCGCTGATCGAGCCCGGCCACAAGGTGGCGATCAAGCCGATCGCCGCCGGCGAGGCCGTGGTGAAATACGCCCAGGCGATCGGTCGCGCGACACAGGACATCGCAGCCGGCGAGCACGTGCATTCGCACAATCTGGTTTTCGAATCCGGCCGCTTGCCGGTCGTGCCGCCGAGCGAGGCCGAGCACGCGACGGAGGCCGACCGCGCCCGCACCTTCATGGGCTATCGCCGCGCCGATGGCCGCGCCGGCACGCGCAACTTCATCGGCATCGTCGCCAGCGTCAATTGCTCGGCCACCGTCTGCCATTCCATCGCCGATACCGCCAACCGCACGCTGTTGCCGAAATACCCCGGCATCGACGGCTTCGTGCCGATCGTGCACGGCCAGGGCTGCGGCATGAGCGGCACCGGCGACGGCATGATGGTGCTGCACCGCACGCTTGCCGGCTATGCCCGCCACCCGAATTTCGGCGGCGTGCTGATGGTCGGCCTCGGCTGCGAGGTCAACCAGCTCACCCTCTACGGCCAGAAGGGCGTCGCTGCCGGCAAGCGCCATTTCAACATCCAGGACGCCGGCGGGTCGCGCAAATCGGTGGAAAAAGCGATGGGCGTGCTGGCCGAGATCGCCGAGGAAGTCGGCCAGTTGAAGCGTGAGCCGATCCCGGTCAGCGAGATCGTCGTCGGCCTGCAATGCGGCGGCTCCGACGGCATGTCGGGCATCACGGCCAATCCGGCGCTGGGCGCGGCTGTCGACATCCTGGCCGGCGTCGGCGGTATCGGCATCCTCTCCGAGACCACGGAAATCTACGGCGCCGAGCATCTGCTTGCCTACCGCGCGGCAACGCCGGAGATCGCGCAGAAGCTCGACGGCTTCGTGAAGTGGTGGGAGGACCACGTCGCCAAGCATGGCGCCTCGATCGACAACAATCCCTCGCCCGGCAACAAGCGCGGCGGCCTCACCACCATCCTGGAGAAGTCCCTCGGTGCGGTCGCCAAGGGCGGCCAGACGCCGCTCAACGGCGTCTTCGGCTACGCCGAAAAAGTCACCGGCAGTGGCCTCGTGTTCATGGATACGCCTGGCTACGACCCGGTTTCGGCGACCGGCCAGGTGGCGGGCGGCGCCAACGTCATCGTCTTCACCACCGGCCGCGGCTCCTGCTTCGGCTGCCGTCCGACGCCGTCGATCAAGGTCGCCACCAACTCGACCATGTACCACCAGATGGAAGAGGACATGGACGTCAATTGCGGCGTCATCGCCTCCGGCGAAAAAACCATCGCCGGCATGGGCCGCGAGATCTTCGAACTGATCGTCGAGACGGCTTCCGGCCGCAAGACCAAGAGCGAGGACTTCGGCTACGGCGACAACGAGTTCGTGCCCTGGCATCTGGGCGCAACGCTTTAGATTTTACTGATATAAAGTAGACTGCGCGCCGGTCAGCGGCGGGCAACGGGGAGGTTTTGCATGGAAAAACGCCGTATCGGTCAGACAGCTCTGGAGGTCACCGAAGTCAGTTTCGGCGGCGCCGCACTTGGCGGCCTTTACCGCGCCTGTTCGCGCGAAGCGGCGATGGAGACGCTGCAGGGCGCCTGGGATGCCGGCCTGCGCTATTTCGACACCGCACCCTTCTACGGCTTCGGACTGTCGGAGCGCCGCTTCGGCGACTTCCTGCGTTACAAGCCGCGCGATTCCTATGTGCTGTCGACCAAGGTCGGCCGGCTGTTTCGCCCGGTGCCGGACGATCAGGTTCCCGATCACTCCTATGTCGATCCGCTGCCCTTCGCGCTCGACTACGACTATTCCTATGACGGCATTATGCGGTCGGTCGAGTTCAGCTATGCGCGGCTTGGCCTAAACAGGATAGACATCCTGTTTGTTCACGACATCGGCGCCTACACCCATGGTATCGAGAAGACCAAGCTGCATTTTCGCGACCTGATGGATGGCGGCCTCAAGGCACTCGAAGAGCTGAAACGGACTGGCGTCATTTCCGCCTATGGGCTTGGCGTCAACGAGGTGCAGATCTGCCTGGACGTCATGCGCCGGGCGCCGCTCGACTGTATCCTGCTTGCCAGCCGCTATTCCTTGCTCGACCGCAGTGCCGAAGCCGAGTTGCTGCCGCTATGCCGGGCACAGCAGACCTCCTTGGTCATTGGCGGCGTGTTCAACTCCGGCATCCTGGCGACCGGCCCGGTGCAAGGCGCACATTTCGACTACCGCCCCGCCAGCCATGACGTGCTCGACCGCGTCGGCGCAATGGAGAGGATCGCCGCCGAGGGTGGCTATCCGCTCGCCGCCGCAGCGTTCCAATTCCCCTTGCATGAAGCTGCCGTCGCCACCGTACTGACCGGCACCGCCAAGCTGGCAAATCTGACGCGCAACCTCGAGCTGCTCGACATCGACGTACCGGAAACGGAATACGCCAAATATCGTCCCTACACGCTGGTGCAGGAGCTGGTGTGAAACTTCATGTTCCTGCGGCACATGGAGGAATGGATATTCCATATTGACGAATTGGTGGAATTAATATTCCATACATTCCCAGAACGGAACGGAAGCGTGACGGCGCCAATGGGAGAACAGGGCTGGGGATCTGCCTCTGCCAGACCTCGCAACGACTGATCAAACACCGCTTGCATCGATCTGTTCGATGCACTATCAAAACAGGGCAACTGTTTTTTATTGATAAAGTTCTGTTTGGGACCGCGCCTATCCGAACGGAGCTTCCGTATCG
>NZ_RZQT01000077.1:0-28744 GCF_003998485.1 Mesorhizobium sp. M7A.F.Ca.CA.001.04.2.1 | reverse complement strand
CGTGCAGAATGTGCGCGACCTCGTCACCTGGATCCTGCGCGACACGCCCGGCTGGGACCGCCAGCATTTCGAGGCGGCGATCAAGACCGGTGAAAACACGCCGATCCAGGTCACCAATCCGGTGCCGGTCCACTTCCTCTATCTCTCGGCCTGGTCGACCGGTCCGGGCGTGGTGCAGTTCCGCGACGACGTCTACGCGCTTGATGGCAACAACGAGCTGCAGATCACGTCCGCGCTTTAAATATTTGATTTCTATTTAAAAAGGCCGCCTCTCAGGGCGGCCTTTTTTCATTGATTGGGTGCCGCGGCGTTTTTCACGGGAGGGCGGCTGGACGGATCGGCCGGCTTTGCGCATGGTCGGCGGGAAAGCCTGGAACCGGACCATGGAAGTCGCTGTCTTCATTCTGGTCGTGCTCGTCTTCGTGGCGCTTTCCGGCGCGCTGGTTCGCCTGGTGCGGGTGCCGTTGCCGGTGCTGCAGATTGCGATCGGTGCCGCGCTCGCCTGGCCGGTGCGCGGCATCCATGTCGAGATCAATCCGGAACTGTTCCTGCTGGTGTTCATTCCGCCGCTGCTGTTCGGCGATGCCTATGGCGCACCGAAGCGTGAACTGATGGCGCTGCGCGGACCGATCCTGGATCTGGCCATAGGGCTGGTCTTCTTCACCATCGTCGGCTTCGGCTACGCCTTGCATTGGCTAGTGCCGAGCATCCCTCTGGTGGTCGCTTTTGCGCTTGCCGCGGTGCTGTCGCCGACCGACGCGGTGGCCGTGTCCTCGATCGTCGACAGGAATGTTGTCCCGGCGCGGCTGATGCACATTCTCGAAGGCGAGTCGCTGCTCAACGACGCTTCAGGCCTCGTCATGTTCCGCTTCGCCGTCGCAGCAGTGCTGACCGGCAGCTTTTCCCTTGCCGCGGCTTCGTTCAGTTTTCTCTATGCCGTGGCGATCGGCATCCTGATCGGCGTCGCGGCGCTGTTCGTTGCCGCCAAGCTGCTGCAATTGCTCAACCGGATCGGCGGCGTGCCGGCCGAAGCGCAGGTGCTGGTGATGGTTCTGCTGCCCTTCATCGCCTATCTCGGCGCCGAGCATGTCGGAGCGTCCGGTATTCTGGCGGCTGTTACCGCCGGCCTGCTCACCGGCGGCTCCGGCGTGTTTCGCTTCCTCGGCGTCTCGGCCCGCATGCAGACGATGTCGCTGTGGACGACGCTTTCCTTCGTTTTCAACGGTGCTCTCTTCATCGTGCTCGGCCTGCAGCTTCCCGACATCATCCGCCATGTGCCGCCGGAACTCATGAGCCTGCACCCGATCATCCAGCCGATCGCGACCGTCGTGGCGCTGACGCTGTGCCTGATCGCGTTGCGCTTCCTGTGGATATGGGTAGGCGATCTCGCAGCCGGCATCGCCGCACGTCTGGGCAAGCGCAAGGTGGAGCCGTTCGGGTTGCGCGTGCGGCTCGCCGGTTCGGTGGCCGGCGTGCGCGGCGCCATCACGCTGGCCGGCATATTGTCGCTGCCGCTCGCCATGCCGGACGGCTCGCCGTTCCCGGCACGCGATCTGGTCATTTTCCTGGCCGCCGGCGTCATCATCTGTTCGCTGGTCTTCGCCAGTCTCGCTCTGCCGACGATCGCCAGGGGGCTGGTCGAGCCGGGTGAGGATGCCGGCGCCGCCGAGGAGCGGCTGGCGCGTGTCGGCGCCGCCAAGGCGGCAATCGCGCGCATCGAGAGCATCGCCGGAGCCGCAGATGATGAGGGAGGCGAGGTGCCCGGCGCCAGGCTTGCCGCCGCCGACAGCATCGTCGCCGGGTACCGGCGCCGCATCGCCGCCTCGGACGAAGCCGATGAGGCCCGCGCCGAGGCGCGTGAAGCCGGAAGGCTGGAGCTCGAATTGAGATTTGCGGGCATCGAAGCCGAGCGCGAAGCCGTGCGCGCCATGTTTCGCAGCGGCGAGATCAACGACCATACGTCGCAGGCGCTGTTTACCGAGATCACGCTCACCGAGGCATTGCTGAGGGGCCGGAAGGCGAGGAAATAACGACGCGCGGGCCTGGCTGGCGCAATCCGGCCAGCAAATTTCGCGTGGCAAACGTGGCGGGGCGAAAACAACTGTGTTAATGGCGCCGCGTGCAGGTTGCCCAAAAGTGTACAGCGGTTTGGGCAACGACATGCATAAACAAAATTGCCCCCGAACCCCGAGGATTCCAGGCTATGGCAACAGCAGCGGCAGTGTCGAACAAATTCGAATCCTTCTTCGAAACCACGCTGGCCGACGCCGATCCAGAGATTTTCGGCGCCATCCGCAACGAACTCGGCCGCCAGCGCCACGAGATCGAGCTGATCGCCTCGGAAAACATTGTTTCCCGCGCGGTGCTTGAGGCGCAGGGCTCGATCATGACCAACAAATATGCCGAGGGCTATCCGGGCAAGCGCTACTACGGCGGCTGCCAGTTTGTCGACGTGGCCGAGGAACTGGCCATCGAGCGCGCCAAGAAGCTGTTCGGCTGCAACTTCGCCAATGTCCAGCCGAATTCCGGCAGCCAGATGAACCAGGCCGTCTTCCTGGCGCTCTTGCAGCCGGGCGACACGTTCATGGGCCTCGACCTCAATTCCGGCGGCCATCTGACCCACGGTTCGCCGGTCAACATGAGCGGTAAATGGTTCAAGGTCGTCTCCTATGGCGTGCGCCAGGACGACCATCTGCTCGACATGGATGCCATCGAGAAGACCGCGCATGAAACCAAGCCGAAGCTGATCCTGGCCGGCGGCACCGCCTATTCCCGCGTCTGGGACTGGAAGCGTTTTCGCGAGATCGCCGACGCGGTCGGCGCCTATCTGATGGTCGACATGGCGCACATCGCCGGGCTGGTCGCCGGCGGCGTGCATCCGTCGCCGCTGCCGCATGCCCATGTCGTGACGACCACGACGCACAAGTCGCTGCGCGGCCCGCGCGGCGGCATGATCCTGTGCAATGACGAGGACATCGCCAAGAAGATGAATTCGGCGGTGTTCCCCGGCCTGCAGGGCGGCCCGCTTATGCATGTCATCGCCGCCAAGGCGGTTGCCTTCGGCGAAGCGCTGAAGCCAAGCTTCAAGGTCTATGCCGAGAGCGTTGCCGCCAACGCCAAGGCGCTCGCCTCCAGCCTCAAGGAAACCGGTCTCGACATCGTCTCCGGCGGCACAGACAACCATCTGATGCTGGTCGATTTGCGTCCGAAGAACGCCACCGGCAAGCGCGCCGAGGCGGCGCTGGGCCGCGCCAACATCACGTGCAACAAGAACGGTATTCCGTTCGACCCGGAAAAGCCTTTTGTCACCTCGGGCGTGCGTCTCGGCACCCCGGCCGGCACCACGCGCGGCTTCGGCCAGGCCGAATTCCGGGAGATCGGCAAGCTGATCGCCGAAGTGCTGGATGGTCTCAAGGTCGCCAATTCCGACGAGGGCAATGCCGCCGTCGAAGCAGCGGTCAAGGCCAAGGTCGTGGCGCTGACCGATCGCTTCCCGCTCTATCCCTATCTCGGCTGACGCGATAGGAAGTTTTGCCGCCTGCTGCAACGACGAGCGTCGTTTCAGCAGGCCGGGGCGACCGGCAGGAGCCTTGATGATGCGACCATTTCGTTTCGCCGACCTTGGCGCCGTTGGCGCCCTGGCTGCTTTGATCGCCGGGCCTTTCCCCGGCAACGCCTTGGCGCAAACCGCCCCTGCTCAAGCCGCGCCCGCGCAACCCGCTCCTGCGCAACCCGCACCTCAGCCCGAGCCCGCGGCGCCCGCCCAGACGGCACCCAAGCTCGAAACCTTTGGCAGATGGTCGACCCTGGTCGACGAGGTCGACACCGGTGAGGATCTGCGCAAGACCTGCGCGGCCTCGACCGCCTTTATCGGCGCTGGCGGCGAGAGCGGCGTTCTGACGCTCATCATCACGAACGGCGATGCACTGCCGCCGGATGCCTACCCGTCCGTAACGATCGCCGTCGACAACAAGGCCTTGCCGGCCGGCAAGTCGGTTGCCGCCACTTTCGGCGACGACAAGGGCCGCGTCACTGCCAAGCTCCATTCCGATGGCGCCGTCAACGGCCGGCTCAGCTGGACCGTCGACAACCAGTCCAAGACCAGCCTGGCGCTCCTGCGCGCCATGCGCCGGGCATCGGTGCTTGACGTCTCCTTCGGCGATGCGCCGGTTGGAAGCATATCCATGGACGGCTTCACCAAGGCCTATCGTAGTCTCGGCGCATCGTGCGGGTTTCCGACCGCCGACGTTGCTCCCTGAAGACATCGGTACGCTGTGCGGCTGCTGGCGAGGCTGGCAATCCTGCTTGCGCCTCGCTATCTCTGAAGGGCGAGGGAGCTGTTGGCGACACTTTGCCATCGCTGCAAAAACCTCTAAGCCTTTCGCTTCACCAGATTCGCCAACCAAAGGCTTCTCCATGCGCTGTCCCTATTGCCAGTCGGAAGATACGCAGGTGAAGGATTCGCGCCCCGCCGAGGATGGCGCGGCAATCCGCAGGCGGCGCGTCTGCCCCGATTGCGGCGGCCGTTTCACCACCTTCGAACGCGTGCAGTTGCGCGACCTCGTCGTGGTCAAGAAATCGGGCCGCAAAGTGCCCTTCGACCGCGACAAGCTGTTGCGCTCGGTGGAGATCGCCGTGCGCAAGCGCAATGTCGATCCCGAACGCATCGACCGCGCGGTGACAGGCATCGTGCGACAGCTCGAAAGTTCCGGCGAGACGGAGGTTGCTTCGGGAGAAGTCGGCCGCCTGGTCATGGAAGCGCTGAAGTCGCTCGACGATGTCGCCTATGTCCGTTTCGCCTCGGTCTACCGCAATTTTCGCGAGGCCAAGGATTTCCATGAATTGCTGGGCGAGCTCAAGGGCGACGAAGTCAAGGGTGAAGAGGAAACCAGCTGAGCATGACTGCAAGCGAACAGGCCGCCCTTGATCGCCGCTTCATGGCGGCGGCACTCAGACTGTCGCGAAAAAATGCCGGGCGCACCGCGACCAACCCGTCTGTCGGTACGCTGATCGTACGCGATGACGGCAATGGTCCGATGATCGTCGGCACCGGCGTCACCGCTGTCGGCGGCCGTCCGCATGCCGAGACCGAGGCCCTGGCCGAGGCCGGCGACCTCGCGCGCGGCGCCACCGCCTACGTCACGCTGGAACCTTGCGCCCACCACGGCCGCACGCCGCCTTGCGCCAATGCGCTGGTCAATGCCGGCGTTGCGCGGGTCGTCGGTGCCGCCAGCGATCCCGATTCGCGCGTGTCCGGCAAGGGTTATGCGATCCTGCGCGCGGCCGGTGTCGAGGTGGTCGAGAAGGTGCTGGCGGCGGAAGCCGCCGAGCAGATGGCCGGCTATTTGATTCGATCGTTGAGAAAACGCCCGGAAGTGATTCTCAAGCTTGCGCTTTCCAGCGACGGCAAGATCGGCAGGGAAGGTGACGGGCAGGTGTCGATCACCGGCGATATCGCGCGCCGAGAAGTGTATCTGATGCGGGCTGAGGCGGACGCCATACTGGTTGGTATCGGCACCGCCCTTGAGGATGATCCGGCCCTGACGGTGCGTTTGCCGGGGCTTGAGAACCGTTCGCCTGCCCGCATCGTGCTCGACCGCCAGATCAGGTTGCCGGAGGCCTCGAAGCTGGTTTCAGGCGTCGACCGCGTGCCGCTCTATATCGCCGCTTGCCTGGAGGCCGATCCGCTGCGGCGCGCAGCACTCGAACGCGCCGGCGTGCGCTTCATCGGCACCGAGACGCACGAGGGCGGCGTAGCCTTGCCGGAACTACTCGAGGATCTGGCCGCGCTCGGCATGGCCAGCGTGCTGGTCGAGGGCGGCGCCAGGGTGGCGAGCGCTTTCCTGGCCGACGGGCTGGTCGACCGCATCGTGCTGTTCCAGGGACCGGATGCAATCGGCGACGACGGCATTGCATCGCCGATCGACGCCGACCATATCCCGGCAGGATTTCGCAAATTGCGCGACATGCGCTTTGGCGAAGACAGCTACGCCGAGTGGATAAGAGACCTTTAGGGATCAACACCGATGTTTACCGGAATTGTCACCGATGTCGGCACTGTCGCGTCCGTCAAGCCGCTCAGGGAAGGGGTGGGGCTGCGCATCGACACAGCCTATGACCCGCAGACCATCGCCATCGGCGCCTCGATCTCCTGCGGCGGCGTCTGCCTGACGGTCACGGCCTTGCCCGACAGCGTTTCGAATGCACGCTGGTTCGAGGTTGAAGCATGGGAGGAAGCCTTGCGGCTGACCACGGCCTCGGGCTGGAAATCCGGCACCAAGGTCAATCTGGAGCGGGCGCTGAAGATCGGTGACGAACTCGGCGGCCACATCGTTTCGGGCCATGTCGACGGCATGGCCGAGATCATCGAGCGCAAGGATGAGGGCGATGCCGTGCGCTTCACGCTGGAAGCGCCGCGCGACCTGGCGAAGTTCATCGCGCCCAAGGGCTCGGTCGCGCTCGACGGCACCTCGCTCACCGTCAACAAGGTCGAAGGCACGCGCTTCGACGTGCTTTTGATCCACCATTCGCTGACCGTGACCACCTGGGGTGAGCGCAAGGTCGGTGACCGCGTTAATTTCGAGATCGACACCATGGCGCGTTATGCGGCGCGGCTGGTCGAGGCGACGAAAGAGGGGCTTTAAGTGCTGCTGGCCTCGACTTAATCAGTTTTAATCGCTATGATTAAATCTGATTGTGAGGCTCTGATGGATACAAAAGTAATCACCGCTCACGTTCCGCTGCCGCTGGCTGAAAAGGTAGATCAACTGGCTGCCCGCCTTGAGCGCCCACGCGGCTGGATCGTCAAACAAGCTCTTTCCGCGTGGGTGGATTTGGAGGAGGAGCGCCGACGGCTCACGCTTGAAGCAATGGCCGATGTCGACGCAGGACGGGTCATCGATCACCAGGCCGTGCAGGCGTGGGCTGAGAGTCTTGGTACCGACAAGCCACTGCCGGTGCCTCGTTGATGGAGTTGAAATGGACCAACAAGGCTTTGTCCGACTTGGTCCGGCTACATGATTTTCTCGTGCTAGCAAATGGCCCGGCGGCCGCACGTGCCGTGCAGTCGCTTATTGCCGCGCCGGCACGGTTGGTCGAATATCCGCGCATCGGTGAGAGACTGGAAGAGTTCGAACCACGAGAAGTGCGTCGCATTTTGGTAGGCAGCTACGAAATTCGTTACGAGATACAGAACACGACAATTTCTGTGTTGCGCCTGTGGCATACGCGAGAGGATCGATAGGACAGGAGTCCATCCAGCAATCTTCCGCTTGCGATGAACCCGGCTTCGGCCTAAGTCACCGGCAACTCCCCGGAGACTTTTATGGCTGGTACATCCCAACACGGCAAAGCCTTCATTCGTCCGAAGGCGAAGGCGCATCTGCTCATTGTCGAAGCGCGCTTTCACGACGACCTTGCCGACGCGCTGCTCGATGGCGCGACAAGCGCGCTCGATGAGGCGGGCGCGACTTATGACGTCGTCACCGTTCCAGGTTCGCTGGAGATCCCCGCGGTGATCACCTTTGCACTGGACGGCGCGACGGAAGGCGGCACACATTATGATGGCTTTGTCGCGCTCGGCACCGTCGTCCGCGGCGACACCTACCATTTCGACATTGTCGCCAATGAATCCAGCCGCGCGCTCATGGATTTGAGCGTGCAGGACTCGGTCTGCATCGGCAACGGCATTCTCACCACCGAGAATGACGCCCAGGCCTGGACTCGCGCCAAGCGCTCGGAAGGCGACAAGGGCGGCTTTGCCGCGCGTGCGGCGCTGACCATGATTGCCCTCAAGGAACAATTGGGGGCGCGATCGTGAGCGAACCCGCTTCGCCCGGGCAGCCCGCGATGCGCCACGCCAACAAGCGCGGCGCTGCCCGTCTGGCCGCCGTGCAGGCGCTCTATCAGATGGATGTCGCCGGCAGCGGTGTCTTCGAGATCACCGCCGAGTACGAGGCGTTTCGCCTTGGCAAGGAAGTCGACGGCGCGCTCTATCGCGAGGCCGATGCGCAATGGTTTCGCGCTATCCTGGCGGGTGTCGTCGAGAACCAGAAGACGATCGATCCGATCATCCGCCAGGCGCTGACCGAGGACTGGCCGCTGTCGCGGCTCGATTCGACGCTGCGCGCCATCCTGCGCGCCGGCGTCTACGAACTGATGAAGCGCGAGGATGTCCCGGTCGCCGTCATAGTCTCCGAATATGTCGACATCGCCAAGGCCTTCTACGAGGAAGACGAGCCGAAGCTGGTCAATGCCGTGCTCGACCGTGTGTCACGCCGGGTGCGTGGCGAGGGGCGCGGCAAGGACGCATCATGACGGCAATCGCCGTCGAGGCAGGCAGCGAGGCGCGCCGCACGGCGCTGATCCTGGCCGCATCGCAGGCGATCATCGGCTCGGCGGCCCCCATCGCCATCTCCGTGGGCGCGCTGGCCGGGCAATATCTGCTTGGCCCCGACAAATCATTGGCGACAGCGCCGATCACCGGCTTCAACATCGGCGTGGCGCTCGGCGCGCTGCCCGCAGCGGCCATCATCCGCAGAATGGGCCAGCGCGGCGGCTTCATGACCGGAACGATCGTCACGGCGCTTGGCGGCCTCGTCGCCACGCTTGCGCTTTTTCAAGGGAGCTTCTGGCTGTTTGCCTTTGGCTTGCTCACGATCGGTGTCGGCGGCGCCTTCGTCCAGCAGTTCCGCTTCGCCGCCGCTGACAACGCACCGCCGGAATTCAAGGCGCGCGCCATCTCTTTCGTGCTGGCCGGCGGCATCGTCACCGCTATCCTCGGGCCGCAGATTGTCATCTTCACCCGCGAATCGCTGGCGCCGGTCATGTTTGCCGGTTCGTTCGTGTCCATCCTGCCGCTGGCCGCCGTCGGCGCCATCATCCTGTCCTTCCTGCGGCTGCCGGCGAAAGCATCCGGCAAGGTGGAGATCGCCGACAGCGACGCCAGACCACTGGCTGAAATCGTCACGCAGCCGCGTTTCGTCGCCGCGCTTTTCTGTGCGGTCGGCAGCTACGCGCTGATGAGCTTCGTCATGACGGGCGCACCGCTGGCCATGGTCGGCTGCGGACTGTCGGAGACCGACGCGACGCTGGGCATCTCCTGGCACGTCATGGCGATGTTTGCGCCAAGCTTCTTCACCGGCTCGCTGATCCATCGCTTCGGCGCCGAACGCATTGTGACCACCGGCCTGATCCTGCTCATCGGCTGCGCCATTGTCGCTCTGTCGGGCCTGGCGCTGTGGCAGTTCTGGACGTCGCTGATCCTGCTGGGCCTTGGTTGGAACTTCGGCTTCATTGGCGCGACCGCAATGGTGGCCTCCACCTACCGGCCGTCGGAAAAGGGCAAGGTGCAAGGCTTCCACGACTTCGTCCTGTTCGGCTCCGTCGCCTGCGCCTCACTGATGTCGGGCATGGTCTACAACGCCTGGGGCTGGGAGATGCTGAACTGGATAGTCTTTCCGGTCACCGTCCTGTGCTTCGTGGCGCTGGGCGCGCTGAAGGTGACGAGCGCGCGCCCGGCTTGACGCCAAACCTATGCGTCCGGCGGCAACACCTGAAGCACCCTCGCTATGAACATATGGAACTCAGCCATGTAGTTGCGCAGGAAGTCCTCGGTGGATTCGACCGTCACTTCGCCGTCGTCCGTTATCAGTCCCGGCGTGAACTGGATATAGGCTTCCGGCGCATTCATCTGGGGTGAGTTGCAGAAGCTCAGAACGCTGCGCAGGCTTTGTTGGGCGACAGCGGTTGCGATGGCGCCCGGCGATGTTCCGATGACGGCGGACGGTTTGCGCGCGAATGAATTCTTTCCATAGGGGCGGCTCGCCCAGTCGATCGCGTTCTTTAATCCGCCAGGGATCGAGCGGTTGTACTCCGGGGTAACGAACAGGACGGCCTGAACGGACGCGATCGCCTTTTTGAAATCCCGGGCGACCGGCGGGAAATCCGCATCATAGTCGTAGCTGTAAAGAGGCAGATCCCTGAAGGCGATTTCCGTCATTTCAAGTTCCGGAGGAGCCAGTTGAACGAGCGCCTTCGCGAGCTTGCGGTTGATGGATTCCCGGGCAAGACTTCCGATGAGGTAGCCGACTTTGTGTATGGCCATGACACGCTCTCCGTGTTTGCCACCCGCACCCTATGGCATTATCCGCCAGATGGCAGCAGATCGCCAGCGTCGCCTCAAAATCGGCCTTCCGAACAAAAATATTGCGCTGATCCCCCTTGTTATGAAACCGTGTGCCCCGACTGGCCGTTGAAGCCATGCTCATATGCGGTCATCGCGTTTCGGTTCATAGCTAGGGGTTTTCACAATGTTTTCAGTCAAGTTTCTGGCCGGCGCGGCATTGGCGCTCGGCATCACGGTGGCTTCCGCCAATGCCCAGGTGGTTGTCTCTTCGAAGATCGACACCGAGGGCGGCGTGCTCGGCAACATCATCCAGCTCGTCCTCAACGCCAACAACATCAAGACATCGGACCGCATCCAGCTCGGCGGCACGCCGGTGGTGCGCAAGGCGATCACCGCCGGCGAGATCGACATCTATCCCGAATACACCGGCAACGCCGCCTTCTTCTTCGAGAAGGCCGACGACCCGGTCTGGAAGGATGCCGCCAAGGCCTATGAAACGGCCAAGAAGCTCGACTACGACGCCAACAAGATCGTCTGGCTGTCGCCGTCGCCCGCAAACAACACCTGGGCGATCGCGCTGCGCAAGGAAGTCGCCGAGACCAACAAGCTCGCCACGCTCACCGACTTCGGCAAATATGTCGCGGGCGGCGGTCAGGTGGTGCTGGCGGCTTCCGCCGAGTTCGTCAATTCGGCGGCTGCACTGCCGGCCTTCCAGACCACCTATGGCTTCACGCTGAAGCCGGACCAACTGATCACTCTCTCAGGCGGCGACACCGCGGCAACCATCGCCGCGGCCGCCAACCAGACCAACGGCGCCAATGCGGCCATGGTCTACGGCACCGATGGCGGCATCGCACCGTCCGGGCTCGTCGTGCTCGACGACGACAAGGGCGTGCAGCCGGTCTACCAGCCGGCGCCGATCATCCGCGAAGCGGTGCTGAAGCAACATCCCGAGATCGAGACGCTGCTGAAGCCGGTCTTCGCCAAGCTCGACCTCGTCACGCTGCAGGAGCTGAATGGTCGCGTGCAGGTCGGCGGCGAGCCGGTCAAGGGCGTCGCCGAGGACTTTTTGAAGAAGAACGGCTTCCTGAAGTAGGACGATTCCGGCGCGCCGCTTTCGTGGCGCGCCGGATCGACTGACGGGGGAGGGCGTGAACATCCGCTTCGACAAGCTCGGCGTGGTCATCGCCGCTATATCAGCCTACGCGGCTTTTGCCGCGCCCTTTGCCACGTTCCGTGCCAACCGCATCGTCCCCGGCCAGGCGCGCTCGATTCTTGAGGCGCTGCCGGCAACCACCGGGACGCTGCTGCTCGTCATGATCGTCGCCGCAGCACTCATCGCGCTGTTCAAGACACCGCTTGCGCTGCGCCTTGCCGCCAGCGTGGTGGCGCTTGCCGCGCTCGCGCTGCTGATCGGCGTCGCCGGAACATTTCTCACGCCGGAGGGCAACACCTTTGCGAGAGTTTCGCCAGCCTCCGGTTTCTGGATTCTGATCTTTGCCTTCACGCTTTTGCTTGCCGATGTGCTGACACGGCTGAACCTGTCGCCATTGGCACGAGTTGGCGTGCTTGTCGTCGCGGCTTTCGCGATCGGGCTGCTGTTGATTTCGGGAAGCTGGGACAATCTGTCGATCCTGAAGGAATACTTCAACCGCGCCGACAGTTTCTGGGCGGAGGGCTCCAAGCATGTGACGCTGGCGCTAGGGTCGCTGCTTGCGGCAGTGGTCGTCGGCCTGCCGCTGGGCATTCTCTGCCATCGTGTCGAAAGTCTGCGCGCCGGGGTTCTCAACGTGCTCAACATCATCCAGACCATTCCCTCGATCGCGCTGTTCGGCCTGCTGATCGCGCCGCTTGGCTGGGTGGCCACGCATGTGCCGGGGGCTGCCGCGCTCGGCATTCGCGGCATCGGCACAGCCCCCGCCTTCGTCGCGCTGTTCCTTTATTCGCTGCTGCCGGTGGTGGCCAACACCGTGGTCGGTCTCGCTGGCGTGCCGCGCACCGCCAACGACGCCGCACGCGGCATGGGCATGACCGACAGGCAGCGCCTGTTCGGCGTCGAGTTTCCGCTGGCTTTTCCCGTCATCCTCACCGGCATCCGCATCGTCTTGGTGCAGAACATCGGCCTCGCCACCATTGCCGCGCTGATCGGCGGCGGCGGTTTCGGCGTATTCGTCTTCCAGGGTGTGGGCCAGACGGCGATGGACCTTGTGCTGCTCGGCGCGGTGCCAACGGTCGCGCTCGCCTTTGCCGCCGCCATCATCCTCGATGCGGTGATCGAAATGACCGCCACCAGGCGCAGGGTTGAAACGGCATGATCGAGATCGAAGGCATTACCAAGCGCTATGACGCGACGACCGTGGTCGATGACGTGTCGATGGTCATCGAGCCGCGCACCATAGCCGTCATTGTCGGCACGTCCGGTTCCGGCAAGACGACGTTGCTGCGCATGATCAACCGGCTGGTCGAACCGACCTCGGGCATCATCAAGCTCGACGGCGCCGACAATCGTTCGCTGCCCGGCTATGAGCTGCGCCGCAGCATCGGCTACGCCATCCAGGGTCACGGCCTGTTCCCGCATCGTACGGTGGCGCAGAACATTGCCACCGTGCCGGTGCTGCTCGGTTGGGACAAGGACCGCATCAAGGCCCGGGTCGACGAACTGATGACGCTCTATCAGCTTGACCCCGAAGCCTTCGGGCCGCGCTATCCGCACGAACTGTCCGGCGGCCAGCAACAGCGCGTCGGCGTTGCCCGCGCGCTCGCCGCCGAGCCCAACGTGCTGTTGATGGACGAACCGTTCGGCGCCCTCGACCCGATCATCCGCAACAAGGCGCAGGAAGATCTGCTGGCGATCCAGAAGCGCTTCGGCACCACCATCATCCTGGTCACCCACGACATGGAAGAGGCCGTGCATATGGGCGACAAGATCGCGGTCATGGATGCCGGCAAGCTGGTGCAATACGCCAAGCCCGCCGAGATCCTGGCAAAGCCGGCAAGCGCCTTCGTCGAGACCCTGGTCGGCGCCAGCGAAAGGCCGTTCCGGCTGCTGTCGCTCGGTCGGGTCCGCGATGCCGTGGAGAAGGGCTCCGCCGAAGGCGAGGCGATCCCCGGCGACGCCAGCCAGCGTGACGCGCTGGCCGAATTGTTGTGGACGGGCCGGCCGGCGCTGCCGGTCAAAGGCGCCGATGGCAAGCCGCTTGGCCGCGTCACCGTCGACGGGCTGGTGAAGCGCGCGGCGAGGCCCGCATGAAGGCCTGGCTTCCATCGCTGCTCAGACTTGCCCTGGTGATGCTGCTCGTTGCCTTCGTCACCAATCCCGGCTGGTTCGTGCCGCTGCTGAAGCCGCTGACCGAAAACAATGCGCCGGTGATCTACAACCAGGGCAGCCTGCTGACGCTGACATTGCTGCATTTGCGCACGGTTCTGATCGCCACCGTGGCAGCAACCATCGTTGCGGTGGCGCTTGCCATCCTGGTCACCAGGCCCGCCGGCGCCGAATTCCTGCCGCTATCGCGCAGCCTGGTCAACATCGGCCAGACCTTTCCGCCCGTGGCGGTGCTGGCACTCGCTGTGCCGGCCGTCGGCTTCGGCGAGAAGCCGACACTGATCGCGCTGTTTCTCTACGGTCTGCTGCCGATCTTCGAGAACGCGCTGACCGGCCTGACGACGCTACCTGCCAATGTCGTCGAGGCGGCGCGCGGCGCCGGCATGACCGGTTGGCAAAGGCTCACCAAGGTCGAACTGCCGCTCAGCGCCCCGATCATTCTCGGCGGCATCAGGCTGTCGGTGGTGATCAGCCTTGCCACCGCGACCCTCGGTTCGACCGTGGCAGCCAAAACGCTGGGCGAAGTGATCATCGCCGGGTTGTTATCCAACAATCTCGCCTTCATCCTCCAGGGCGGCCTGATCGTGGCAGCCCTTGCCGTGCTGATCTATGACGGCCTGTCGGCCATAGAGCGCTACACGGCGCGCCGGATGGGCCGGGAGGCAGAGTAGCCGCGTCCCGCGTCAGGGCTAATTTCAATCGATCTAATCGCCGGGTGCTGACGGCAGCCGCCGCCTGGTCCCAACCATTTGGGCGAAAGCCGGGCAAAAACCGAACAATATCTTGACGTTCGCAGCCCTGTTTCGCATACACCGCTGCGAAGAGGCGGATTCCGTGCTCGGAATCCGGTCTTTGTCTCAACGGCCCAGGGAGGGGTTCTTTTGGGCCATCAATCGAGGAAAATCCGGCAATGACAATTATTTCCGCCGTCATCGCCTGCGGCCTGCTTTCAATCCTTTACGCCATCTGGGCGACACGTTCGGTCCTTGCGGCCGATCAGGGCAATGCACGCATGCAGGAAATCTCCGCGGCTATCCGCGAGGGCGCACAAGCCTATCTGGCGCGTCAGTACACCACCATCGCCATCGTTGGCGTCGTCGTCCTCGTGCTCGCCTGGTGGTTGCTGTCCATCACCGCCGCGATCGGCTTCCTGATCGGAGCGGTGCTTTCAGGCGCCGCCGGCTTCATCGGCATGCATGTCTCCGTTCGCGCCAACGTTCGCACGGCGCAGGCCGCATCGAACAGCCTCGCTGCCGGCCTCGACATCGCGTTCAAATCGGGCGCCATCACCGGCATGCTGGTTGCTGGCCTCGCCTTGCTCGGCGTGTCGATCTACTACCTCATCCTGACCCACTTCATGGGCCTCCAGCCCAATGACCGCATCGTCATCGACTCGCTGGTCTCGCTCGGCTTCGGCGCATCGCTGATCTCGATCTTCGCTCGTCTCGGCGGCGGCATCTTCACCAAAGGCGCCGACGTCGGTGGCGATCTCGTCGGCAAGGTCGAAGCCGGTATTCCCGAAGACGATCCGCGCAACCCGGCCACGATCGCCGACAATGTCGGCGACAATGTCGGCGACTGCGCCGGCATGGCCGCCGACCTGTTCGAAACCTATGCGGTGACTGTCGTCGCCACCATGGTTCTGGCTGCCATCTTCTTTGGCGGCACCGCCGTGTTGGGTGCGGCCATGCTTTATCCGCTCGCCATCTGCGGCGCCTGCATCCTGACCTCGATCGTCGGCACCTTCTTCGTCAAGCTCGGTTCCAACGGCTCGATCATGGGCGCACTCTACAAGGGCCTGATCGTCACTGGCCTGCTGTCCATCGTCGGCCTCGGCGTCGCCACCCAGGTGACGCTCGGCTGGGGTGAGGTCGGCACGGTCGCCGGCATGGTCATCACCGGCAAGAACCTGTTCATCTGCGGCCTGATCGGCCTCGTGGTGACCGGTCTCATCGTGGTCATCACCGAATACTACACCGGCACCAACAAGCGCCCGGTCAATTCCATCGCCCAGGCGTCGGTCACCGGTCACGGCACCAACGTCATCCAGGGCCTCGCGGTCTCGCTGGAATCGACGGCGCTGCCGGCGATCGTCATCGTCGGCGGCATCATCTCGACCTATCAGCTTGCCGGCCTCTTCGGTACGGCGATCGCGGTCACGACGATGCTCGGCCTTGCCGGCATGATCGTTGCGCTCGATGCCTTCGGCCCGGTCACCGACAATGCCGGCGGCATCGCCGAAATGGCCGGCCTGCCCAAGGAAGTGCGCCACTCCACCGACGCGCTCGACGCGGTCGGCAACACCACCAAGGCGGTGACCAAGGGCTACGCCATCGGCTCCGCTGGTCTCGGCGCATTGGTGCTGTTTGCCGCGTACTCGAACGACCTGAAGTTCTTCGCCGCCAATGGCGACAAATATCCCTACTTCCAGGGCATGGGCGAGATCTCCTTCGATCTCTCCAACCCATACGTCGTCGCCGGCCTGATCTTCGGCGGGCTGATCCCGTATCTGTTCGGCGGCATCGCCATGACGGCCGTCGGCCGTGCGGCGGGCGCCATCGTCGAGGAGGTGCGCAAGCAGTTCCGCGAGGATCCGGGCATCATGGCCGGCACCTCGAAGCCGAACTACGCCCGCGCGGTCGACCTTCTGACCAAGGCGGCAATCAGGGAAATGATCATCCCGTCGCTGCTGCCGGTGCTGGCGCCGCTCGTCGTCTATTTCGGCGTGCTGCTGATCTCGGGCTCGAAGGCGTCTGCCTTTGCAGCGCTGGGTGCCTCGCTGCTCGGCGTCATCGTCAACGGCCTGTTCGTCGCTATCTCGATGACCTCTGGCGGCGGCGCCTGGGACAACGCCAAGAAGTCCTTCGAAGACGGCTTTGTCGACAAGGACGGCGTCAAGCATCTCAAGGGTTCCGAGGCGCACAAGGCTTCGGTGACCGGTGACACGGTCGGCGATCCCTACAAGGACACCGCTGGCCCCGCCGTCAACCCGGCGATCAAGATCACCAACATCGTCGCGCTCCTGCTGCTGGCCGTGCTCGCGCACGGCTGATCTAGGCTTCAGCCCGAAACAACCCGCGGGAGCGATCCCGCGGGTTTTTTGTTGAGCAATGCCATGTCGACGCGTCAACAAGCCGATCTCTTGCATGCGGTAAATGCGCCGGTATCTCATCTACCGGCTTGGGTTTTGACGGCTTAAGCATCGCCGGCAAACATACGGGGATCTTGCCCTGATCGAGGCCACAACAAAAACCCGCAGGATCGCTCCCGCGGGTTTTTGGTCGCCTGAGATGATGAGGCTCCCGGAATGGAAGCCGAAAGGAATTAGGCGCCGCCGCCCGGAATGCTGGGTGCCAGTTTGCTGGCACCGTTGATGATCTGGCTGAGGAAGTTCTGGTCCTTGCCGCCGGTCGGTGTGGTGCGTGAGATGAAGTCGAACATCTTGCCGTCCTTCATCCCGTAATTGGCGATCTGGGTGACGCGGCCATCGGCGCCGAAATAGACCGCCAGCACATGCTGATCAATGAGCCGTGGCTTGTCGAAGGCGACGTAGCGCTTGCGCGTCTGCGAAATGTAATAGAAGGCCTCGTTGTCGAAGGTCGCGGTCGTCGACGGCGTGCCGAGCGCCAGAAGCACCTGCTCGCGGCTCGAACCGACCGGCACCAGGTCGATTGCCTGCTGGTCTATGACGTAACCTTGCGTCAGCGTCTCACTCGGGCTGAGGTCGCCGATCATCTTGGAGGTGTGGCAGGCCGATAGTGCCGAAACGATCATCAGCAGCGAGATCGCGCCGGCGGGCCTGGACGAGAAGGTCGACTTGAAATTCAGCGCGCGCAACAACAACTCCATTAGCTGGCCGCAACTTGCGCTGGGCCGCGAAACCGGTAAACCAGCTTGCTTGCCGATGCAACAAGCCCACTTCAACAAACGGTCCCCAGGAGACCATCCCCAATGTTCCAGCGCTTTTTTGGCCGCGAACGCTACGCCAACCGCGCTATCACCGAGGCGCTTTACGCACAAATCGTGGCGGCGGCGCGGCAGACGGTGTTTTATTCCCACTGGAATGTGCCAGACACGCCGCTTGGCCGTTTCGAGATGCTGTCGCTGCACATGTTCCTGTTCCAGCACAGGTTGCGCGGTGAGAGCGGTGCGGCGCAAGAGGTCGCCCAGGTGCTGATCGACGAGTTCTTCCTCGACGTCGACCATTCGTTGCGGGAATTGGGCATTGGCGACGTTGGCGTGCCCAAACGCATGAAAAAGCTGGCAAAGATGTTTTATGGCCGAACCGCTGCCTATGACGATGCCCTGGAAAGAAACGACCATGAAGGGCTGACCGCGGCTCTTGCCCGCAATGTCCGGCCCGACGCGGGCGCCTGGCTGGAAGCATCGCTGCTGGCCAACTATGTTACCGACGCGCGCAATCATCTGGCCGCGCAGACATCCGAATCGATTGTCTCCGGCACGCTGACCTTTCCCGCCGCCAAGGAGGTTGAACAATGAAGCATGTGGACCCGCAAAGCCCGGTCTCCTTCCGTGCAAACATCACGCGCCTGCCGCAAAAGGGCCTGCCGCTGGTTGTCGAAGCCGATGCCGCACAGCGTGCGGCACTGGCCGAGGAGCACGGGTTGATTTCGGTCGAATCCTATCGCGCCGAGCTTCTGGTCGCGTCGTGGAAGCGCAATGGCGTGAAGATAAGCGGTCGTGTCGAAGCCGACATCACCCAGGCCTGCATCGTCACGCTCGAGCCTGTCGAAGCGCATATCGACGAACCGGTCGAAGCGCTGCTGCTGCCCGAGGATTCCAAGCTTGGACGGCAGGGTTTCGATGGTGGCGGCGAGATCCTGCTCGACGCGGAAGGCCCTGACAGTCCAGAGACATTTTCCGGTGACACGATCGATGTCGGGGCACTCGCCGAACAGTATTTCGGACTCGCCATCGACCCCTATCCGCGTAAGCAGGGCGCAGCGCTCAACGCCGGCAGCGAGACCGAACCGGCGGAGAATGAATTTCAGCAAAAACTGCGATCCTTGCTGGGAAAATCCTGAAAAGCTCGCCCGCGACGGAAAAGTCGGTTGTGTGGCAGCCCAAAACCGTTATTTTCGCCGAACCTTCGCGGTCGCTAAACGACCTGCCGCCTAACCGTGAGACAAATACCGCGTGATCAGGATTTCCATCGATGCCATGGGCGGCGATCACGGACCAGCCGTGGTCATTCCAGCGCTCATGACGGTCGCGACCCGTCGTCCCGACATCCGCTTCGTCATCTTCGGGCGTGAGGAGGTCGTGCGCCCGGAGCTCGCCAAATTTCCCAAGCTTGCCGAGATCAGCGAATTCTTCCATTGCGAAATTGCGGTCAGGATGGACGACAAGCCGAGCCAGGCGCTGCGCCACGGCCGCTGGAAGTCATCGATGTGGAAGGCCGTCGAAGCGGTCAAGGCCGGCACGGCCGACGCCTGCATTTCCGCGGGAAACACCGGTGCGCTGATGGCGATGTCGAAGTTCTGCCTGCGCACCATGGCCACCATCGATCGCCCGGCGATCGCAGCCCTTTGGCCGACATTGCGCGGCGAAAGCGTGGTGCTGGATGTCGGCGCGACCATCGGGGCCGATGCGCAACAGCTCATCGATTTTGCCATTCTCGGCACCGGCATGGCGCGCTCGGTCTTCGGCATAGCCCGGCCCAGCGTCGGCCTGCTCAATGTCGGCGTCGAGGAGATCAAAGGCCAGGAAGAGGTCAAGGAGGCGGGGCGCATGCTGCGCGAAGCCAACATGGCCTCGATGAACTATCACGGTTTCGTCGAGGGCGACGATATCGGCAAGGGCACGGTCGACGTTGTGGTGACCGAGGGCTTCGCCGGCAACATCGCTCTGAAGACCGCGGAAGGCACGGCGCGCCAGATAGCGGGTTATCTGCGCGCCGCGATGAGCCGCACCCTGATGGCCAGGATCGGCTACGTCTTCGCTAAGGGCGCCTTCAACCGCTTGCGCGAAAAGATGGATGTCGGCCGCTCCAATGGCGGCGTTTTCCTGGGGCTGAGCGGGATCGTCGTCAAAAGCCATGGCGGTGCTGATTCTGACGGGTTCGCCGCCGCGATCGAACTCGGCTATGACATGGTCCGCAACAACCTCCTCGACCGTATCGAGGCCGATCTGGACCTGTTTCATGCGCGCAACCCGCGCGCCCTGTCATCTAGGAAATCCGACGTCGTCACCGACGCAAAGGAATAGGAAAGAACTTTGATCAGATCAGTCGTGCGCGGCACGGGCGCCGCGCTGCCCCGCCGAATCATGAAGAATGCCGATTTCGAAGGCATGGTCGAGACCTCCGACGAGTGGATCGCCCAGCGCACCGGCATTCGCCAGCGCCACATCGCGGGCGATGACGAGACGACCGCTTCGCTGGGGGAAGCGGCGGCACGTGCCGCACTTGCCAATGCGGGCCTCACGCCCGCCGACATCGATCTGATCGTGCTGGCGACCTCGACGCCCAACAACACGTTTCCGGCCACCGCCGTCGAGATCCAGAACCGGCTCGGTATGCATCACGGCTTTGCCTTCGACATGCAGGCGGTCTGTTCGGGTTTCGTCTATGCCGTGACCACCGCCGATCTCTACATCCGCGGCGGCCTGGCCAAGCGTGTCCTGGTGATCGGTTCGGAAACATTCTCGCGCATTCTCGACTGGAGCGACCGGTCGACCTGTGTGCTGTTCGGCGACGGCGCCGGTGCCATGATCCTGGAAGCGGGCGAGGGCGCGGGCACGATCGCCGACCATGGCGTTCTGGCGGCCAGCCTGCGCTCCGACGGCACGCACAAGGACAAGCTTTTTGTCGATGGCGGGCCGTCAACGACGGGTACGGTCGGCCATCTCCGGATGGAGGGCCGCGAAGTCTTCAAGCACGCGGTCGGCATGATCACCGACGTCATCGAGGCGACGTTCGCGCAAGCCGGTATCTCAGCCGAGGATCTCGACTGGTTCGTGCCGCACCAGGCCAATAAACGAATTATTGACGCTTCCGCCAAGAAGCTCGGGATAGCTGAGCAAAAGGTGGTGGTTACGGTCGATTTGCACGGTAACACCTCGGCTGCTTCCGTGCCGTTGGCGCTGTCGGTGGCCGTTGCCGACGGCCGCATCAAGAAGGGCGATCTCGTCCTCCTGGAAGCGATGGGTGGCGGCTTCACCTGGGGCGCTGTCCTGGTTCGCTGGTAAGTGCCGAACGGTCCAGTTTCGGTCCTTGACCTTGACGGATCAATTACTTAGGCTCTGCCGTTGTTGTGCCGAATTTTATGTTTTGAGCTGATGGGACGGTCGCATGGGGGGAAAGACACTTACGCGCGCCGACCTTGCCGAGGCAGTTTACCGGAAGGTCGGCCTGTCGCGCACTGAATCGGCCGAACTCGTCGAAGCGGTGCTGGATGAAATCTGCGAAGCCATCGTGCGCGGCGAAACGGTGAAGCTGTCGTCCTTCGCGACATTCCACGTCCGCTCCAAGAACGAGCGTATCGGCCGCAATCCCAAGACCGGCGAGGAAGTGCCGATCCTGCCGCGTCGGGTGATGACCTTCAAGTCGTCCAACGTGCTGAAGAGCCGTATCTTGCGCTCCCATCAGAGCGGCAAGGCCAAAAGCGGCAAGTAATCCTACTGCGCGGTTGAAAACCGCCGCCGCCATGACGCCGGGCTTGAATATTGCTTCATAAACCGCTGAAATAAGCCCCGATTCGGCAGCTAGGCCGGATCATCGTCCAGCGTGAGGATTCGCCCATGGACAAGAGCCCCGACGCCTTTCGTACCATCAGCGAGGTCGCCGAAGATCTCGATTTGCCGCAGCATGTGCTGCGCTTCTGGGAAACGCGTTTCAACCAGATCAAGCCGATGAAGCGCGGCGGCGGCCGTCGTTACTACCGGCCGCAGGATGTCGAGCTGATCAAGGGCATCCGCCATATGCTCTACGACCAGGGCTACACCATCAAGGGCGTGCAGAAGCTGTTGCGCGAGAACGGCAACCATTTCCTGGTTGCCATCGGCAATGGCGACATGGCCGCCGTCGAGGCGATCTCGCAGCGAAGGCAGGCTGACCAGGTGCCGCTGACGTCGGCGGCCCAGCCGCGCAGCATGGACGACGAACTGGTCGGCCAGCCGCGCGTCAAACCCAGCCGTCGCTTTTTCGGCCTGGGCAAGAGCGACGAGGACGGTCCGGTGCAGCCGGATGCCTCGAAACTCTCGCGCGACAACAGGGCCTTGCTGCAGGAGGCGCTGTTCGACCTCCTGGAATGCAAGCGCCTGCTTGATCAGGTGCGCTGACCGCAGTCCGACGCGATAGTTCGAAACCGGAACCCGTCTTCCGGTGAGGCGTTACGTTTCCTTCTGCAAGTGAAGGAAACACATCATGGCATCATTTTCGACCCTCTCGGACATCGATCTCGACAGGCAGGTCGCGGCTCTCACCAAAGAACTGGCCAGCTTGAAGAGGGCTGTGGCAAGGCGAGGCGGCGCCTACTACGAGGACGGTCGCGATGCAGCCTTCGACACCTATTCCGATCTTGCGGGGCGTCTGCGCGACGCCATGCCGGCACTGCGCAAACAGGGCAGGGTGATCGAGAGGTCGGCCCGCGACCATCCGGCGGCTGCCGCCGCTGTCGGCCTTGTGGTGCTCGGTCTTGTCGCCAGTCTGCTGTTCAGCCGGCGCTGAGGCGGTGCTTCTGATGTTGGAGATAGCTGGCGCCGTCATTCGACGAACTTGGTGCGCCCAAATCGTGTCGAGCTGACGCGCCGCAATGCCAAGGGACGACCGGCCTTGGACAGGAAGCCAAGGCCGGTTTTCTCGGTGGCAGTCTGCGGTGCTTAGGCCTTGTTTCCGATCACATGGTGGTGGTGGCGGTGATGATGGTGATGGCGGACATGGTGGCGATGATGATGGTGGTGACGATGATGCTTTGCCATCGGCGCCGCATCCGCACTCGTCGCGCCGATGACGGGCACCGTGAAAGCCAATGCAACTGCAAGCCCGAGGGCCGAGAGGAGGGACTTCTTCATGGATCGTTTCCTTTTGTTTCGCGGGCGCATATGGATCGGGGCGATAGCCCGGCCGCCGCGAATGGAATTACGCGCCTGAATTTTTTCGTCAGTATTTCCCGATTGTAGAATTTTGTTTCTGGACTGTTTCTGCCCAATCCAGCCTCCCGCCACCATGCACGGCAAGATCGAGAGGCGGCCATTGGCCGCCTGTCCGACTACATCGGCGGCACGACGCCGTTGCTTCCGACCACGACGCGGCTGGCGCTCAGTGCGCCGTCACTGCCCCGCTCAGCGGTGACAAAGACCGTCGCACCCGGCTTGAGGTCGGTCGGCGTCGCCGGCGCGAAGGTGACGACAGGGGTGGTGTCGGGAATCGAAATCTTCTTGGTCTGGCCATTGTCATAGGTCAGTGTGACGGATCGCCCGCTTATATCGGTAACGTCGGCGACGGTGCCGTTGGTCATCCGGCTGTTTGGCTGCAGGTCCCAGGGGCGGTCACCCTCGCCGGTGCCTTTCAGCGCGGCCGGAAAGACCACCACCTCCAGGGCGCCGCTGCCGCCATCCGCTTTCGAAACGGAGGCAATGCCGAGGAAATCGCCCTGCTTGATGCCCGTTGCCGAGGCGTTGGCGACGCCCGAGATCTTCCAGCCGGCCTTGAGCTTGATCGCGTCGGTATCGCCCTGGCGGGTTTTCACGGTGAGCAGCGTGGGCTTAAAACTGACCACCGTGCCGCGCACACGAAGCGCGCCTGCGGCTTGGGCGGCGCCCGCGCCGGCGACGGAAAGGCTGGAAATCGTGCCGAGCACGACCATGACTGTCTTCAAGTTCATTGCAAAAAATCCTTCCGGGAAAGAACTGGCTGGAACCGGATGGTTTCGCGCCAGCGACCCGGAGATAACGAATGGGCGCGGCGAAACTGCCGGCAAAAGGCCAATCAGGCCTTCAAAACAACTTGATCGCGACGTGTGCGCCAGAGGCCGCGCCAGGCACCCGGTTCACGATCCCGTGACGGCCCTTTTGGCCCTTGGCAAATCGCCGGCGAGAGGGCATCTTCCCGACCGTCTCAGGCAACACTCCTCATTTGATCAAACTCTTTCAGTCATGGAGTTGCCAATGCCCCATAATGCGAAAAGCGAACCCCACTCCGAACCGGCAACCAACGGGAGCGGGCCAGATTACAACACCCTCAGAGCGATGCGGGAGACCCGCGGTTACAGCGTGGAAGAGCTCTCCCTGACATGCGGCCTGGCGGTGGACGAGATTGAGGATATCGAAAGCGGCAGAGTGACCGATCCGTCGAAGCTGCGTCGTATTGTGTCCGCGCTTCACCTTCCCCAGGAAGCTCTGATCACCCCGGCTGCGCCGCCGGCGGCGCAAGGTCGGTCGCTGGCGTAGACCCGCACCAGGCATTCCAGAGAACCCGCCAAGGCCCTCTTGGCGGGTTTCTTTGTACCTGCCGCAGCGTCTGCTTCAGCCTGGCGCTTGCCGATTTGTATGCCGCGCGTGCTTATATGCGCGGCGGCCCCGGCTGCTGGACAGCAATCCGCCGTCCTTCAAGTTTTTGAACCATGGGTTTTTCGATATGAGCCTGGACTCAGTTCGTGCGTTCTTCGCCGCCCACGCGCCTGATATCGACGTCATCGTCACGGAGGCGAGCTCGGCGACGGTGACCCTGGCGGCCGAGGCGCATGGCGTGCTGCCGGCGCAGATCGCCAAGACGATCTGCCTGCGCGTCGGCGAGCGCACCATGCTGGTGGTGACCAGCGGCATCGCCAGGCTGGACAACCGCAAGTTCAAGGACCAGTTCGGCGGCAAGCCGCGCATGCTCGACGCGGCGGAAGTTGTCGAAGCGACGAGCCACCCGGTCGGCGGCGTCTGCCCGTTCGGCCTGCCGGCGCCGCTGCCGGTCTATGCGACGTATCGCTGCGCGAATTTGACGAGGTCGTGCCCGCGGCAGGCGCCACCAATGCGGCGGTGCGGATCAGCCCGCAGCGCATGGTCGAGCTGATTGGGGCTGGTTGGGTTGATGTGTGCCAAGGGTAGGCAGGTACGGCTTTATAGAGCGTGCAGACACCCAGGATCGCACCATTGCGATGGTAGCCGTACTTCGGTTGACCCAAGCGGGATTGTCACAACACACCGCGATTGGTCCGGAGTATAGCGCACCCTGGTAGCGCAATTGACTGGGGTCAGGTTTGCTCAGCTCGATTGCCGTCTTGCTGTTAGAGGCTGCTTCTTGAACATGTCGAGATCAGGGGCGCCATCGCCTTGTAAACATTATCTTGTAGTTCGAGGTTCCGCAATTGACAAACACTGGCTCACGGCAATAACTTGGCACCACGGCTTGGCCCTCTAGTTGGAGCCGTTGAATCCACGGCTACTCGCTGAAATGTCAATACATATTGCTGCGCCGGCGGGGGCGACCCTGCGGCGATCCGACGAAAGGTAAAGAGCGAGGGCCAAGCCTTAGAAAACAAGACACATGACAGCTTTGGCGGGCCGCTTTTCTCACTGCGGATAGCGCACTCTGTGAAAGACGTAGCATTTGCTCTTGGCCTTGATCCGGAGAAGTTCTTCTACGTAATTCAGCATGCTGCTGACGGAACGTATTATCGGGATTTCGATATACCCAAAAAGCGGGGTGGTGTTCGCAACATCTCGGCGCCACGTAAGGGTCTCGCGCTTGCGCAGAGCCGCTTTGCATCTATCCTTTGTGCTCACTACACCCCAAAAAATTTCGTGAAGGGATACGTTAAGGGGCAATCGTTTCTAACGAATGCTAGATATCATGAGAAGCAAAAATGGATATTAAATATCGATGTAAAAGACTTCTATCCATCGATTAGCTTCGCACGGGTCCGAGGTTTATTTATATCTCCGTATTTTGGATTCAATGAACGAGTAGCCACCATTCTGGCGCGTATTACCACCTATAAAGACGGACTGCCGCAGGGGGGCGTCGACATCGCCATTGTTGGCAAATATAATTGCGCATAATTTGGACAAGAGGCTTGTAACCATCGCGGCTAAAGAGCAGCTTAAATATACGAGATATGCAGATGATATGACGTTTTCCTCGAGTAAGAGGTCAGTTCCTTCTCATATAGTTCAGAGCTGGGAGCCAGGATTTGGCAGGAGAGATGTTCATTTAGAGCAATCAATTATTGATTCTTTTAAGCGCGCTGGATTCGAGATCAACCACTCAAAAACCAGGATTCTTTTCCCTTATGAACGACAGGAGGTCACTGGCCTGGTCGTTAACAGAAAAGCAAACGTGTGGCGGCGCGATATCTCTCGCTTGAGAATGAAAATACACTCTGTTAAGCGCTTTGGCGCGACCGAGGCTGCAAAGATATGGCTTGAAAAAGGCGCTGATGAACAGAAAATGTGGAGCCACATTACTGGCAATTTAGCGTTCATAAGGCAGGTGCGTGGCGTGGACGATACGGTGTTGGCCAAGCTCTGCAAAGACGCTGTTGTGGCGGGCCTGACGGAGCCGACCTGGGTGTTGAAGATGGCAGAATTAGTTCGCGAATTCGATGTATTCTTGTCTCACGCAAGCGAAGACAAGGAAAAAATCAGAAGGCTTAAAGACAAGCTTGAACACGTAGGAATTAAAGTTTTCTTTGACGAAACGAGTATCAGCTGGGGAGAATCTATTGTTGAAAAAATTAATCATGGTCTTTTGAAATCGAGATACTTCGTCCCGTTCCTCTCTCAGAAGTTCTCCGAAAAAGGCTGGACCAACAAGGAGTTAAATTCGGCGATTTCGATGAATATCGACAGAAAGGGACGAATACTTCCGGTAATTGACAGTAATTTTTCGGTGGATGATAATTATCCACTGCTAGGCGAGACACTGTATAAGAAATGGCCTACTGACAACGCTTCCGAAGGGCAATTTATTGATGAGGTTGCCGACGCTATTCTGCATTTGGTTGAGACGAAGCCGGTATAGGCTACCAGCATTCCGTAGGCCGAATTACCGGTTGAGTTTGGTGCTGCTATGTTCATCTGCTCGCCAATTCGTCCGAAGAAACGTTCTTTGTCGACCTTGAATTGATCTGGAGTTCCCGCTCAGTTGCGCGCTCTCGTCATCGGGGCACCCTTTGCTCCAGTTTCGTAGTTTTTGTCCCATTGGCCCCTTGCACTCCAACCCTTGAGAATATAGGGCTTTGCGCGGTCCGGAGTGTAGCGCAGCCCGGTAGCGCACTTGACTGGGGGTCAAGGGGTCGTCGGTTCGAATCCGGCCACTCCGACCATTTCGAAACAGGACTTTCCCCGGAGTCCCCTTGGCCGGAAATTCGGCCAGATCAGCAGAATTGCAAATTGTGTCGGCCTTCACCTAAGGCTTGAACCTTGGCAGGCCGCAACAGCAGTTGATGGCGGTATTCCAGCGCGATGGCGCCCCAGATCAGGCCGAGCAGCAGGTAGACATGGCGCCAGTGGTCGATGTCGATGAAGGTGCCGAGCCCGATATTGCCGATGAAGGCGACATAGGCGCACAGGAGATAGGGCTGCCACGGCCGGTCGCGCAGCAGGATGCGGAAGCCGGCTGCTATCGTCCACAAGACGAGGCCGAGGAACGACACGAAGCCGAGCCAGCCATAGTCCATCAGCATCTTCAGCCAGATGTCGTGGGTGTCTTCACCGAAGATCGTGCCGAAGACCAGCGGGCCGATGCCGAACGGATGCTCCATCGCCATCTGGAAGCCGATGCCGTAGCGAGCGAAGCGGCCGAGGCGGGCGGTGTCGTAGCTCTGTTCGAGATGGGCACGGTTGGAGAACATCTCCGACACGCCGGGCAGCTGCAGGATGACGATCATGGCGACGACCAGCAGCGCCAGTGCTGCAATCGTCATCACCACCACGCGCAGCCGGAACATGCCGCTGGCGCTCTGCAGGAACAGGCAGCCGGTGAGCAGGACGGCCGAAACGGCGAACATGCCCCAGGCACCGCGCGAAAAGGAGAAGAAGATGCCGGCGGTGATGATCAGCAGTGGCACCGCCAAAAGCGGCATGCGCGTCACCGGTCCGGTCAGGAGCAAATAGAGCAGATAGATGCCGGGCAGCACCAGGAACGGTCCAAACACGTTCGGATCCTGGAAGGCGCCGGCGGCACGGTCGTATTTGGTGAACATCTCGGCGCCCGGAAAGGCATGGAAGTAGCCTGCAATGCCAAGCAGCGAGGTGGCCACGGCCGAAACCACATAGGCAATGAAGATCAATCGGTAGAGGCTCGGCTGTACGGCGGTGATCGATGCGAAGAACACCGCGCTGAAGGCGAGAAACAGCGACACGGCGAGATAGAGCGGCGTGTTGGCGAGGTCCGCCATCTGCGTCATGGAGATCATGCCGCCGATGTTCATCGTCACCAGCAGCACCAGCAGCGGCGTTGCCGCGCGGGAAATCCGCAAGCCGAAAAGCGCCCAGATGGCAATCAGCCCGGCCATGTAGAGCTCATAGGGCGCCGGCTCGCTGATGACGAAGCCGGACAGCAGAATGCCGAGGAAGACCGCGCCCGAGGAAATCAGCGCGACCAGCTTGGCGTTGACCACGGCCTGCGGCAGATCATGGCTGATCGCACTCAATAGGCGTTTTCCGTATTGAGCAGCCGGAGCGGCGTCAGGAACAGGATCCGCAAATCGAACAGCAGCGACCAGTTCTCGATGTAGTAGAGATCATACTCCGTGCGCATGCGGATCTTCTCGTTGGTGTCCATCTCGCCGCGCCAGCCATTGATCTGCGCCCAACCGGTGACGCCGGGCTTGACCTTGTGGCGGGCGAAATAGCCGTCGACGACCTCGTTGTAGAGCAGGTTATGCGACTGCGCGGCGATGGCGTGCGGACGCGGGCCGACCAGCGATAGCGAACCCAGAAGCGAATTGAAGAACTGCGGCAGCTCGTCGATCGAGGTCTTGCGGATGAAGCGGCCGACGCGGGTGACGCGAGGATCGTTCTTGGTCACCGTCTGCTTGGCGGTCGGGTCGGCCTTGTCCGTATACATCGAACGGAACTTGTAGACCTCGATGATCTCGTTGTTGAAACCGTGCCGCTTCTGATGGAACAGCACCGGACCCTTGCTGTCGAGCTTGATGGCGATGGCGGTCGCCAGCATCACCGGCGAGAACACGACGATGCCGATCAGGCTGAAGACGATGTCGAAGGCGCGTTTGGCCACCGAATCCCAGTCGTTGATCGGCTTGTCGAAGATATCCAGCATCGGCACCGCGCCGATGTAGGAATAGGCACGCGGGCGAAACTGCAGCGCGTTGGAA
>NZ_RZQT01000076.1:0-29384 GCF_003998485.1 Mesorhizobium sp. M7A.F.Ca.CA.001.04.2.1 | reverse complement strand
GAAGTCGAGCACGCCGATCATTTCGCGGCCGGTCGACTTGTTGAATTCCTCGACCTCCGGCATCGGCTCGGTGAGCAGATACATGTGCTCCATGGCAAGAACCGGCAGCTCGACGCCGACCATGCGGCCGATCTCGCGCGCCCACAGGCCGCCGCAGTTGACGACATGCTCGGCCTTCACCGTGCCCTGTTCGGTGACGACATTCCAGGTGCCGTCGACCTCCTGCGTCAATTCCACGACGCGGTTGCGCAGCACGATCTCGGCGCCGAGTTTTTTCGCCGCCTTTGAATAGGCGATGGTGGTGCCGGACGGGTCGAGATGGCCTTCGACCGGATCCCACATGGCGCCGACGAAATTGGTCTCGTCCATCAGCGGGAACATCGCCTTGGCTTCGGAAGGGGTGATCAGCTCTGTGTCCATGCCGAGATAGCGGCCCTTGGCGTGGGCAAGGCGCAGGAAGTCCATGCGCTCGGGCGTATCGGCCATCATCACGCCGCCGGTCAAATGCAGCGAGCAGGACTGGCCGGATATCTCCTCGATCTCCTTGTAGAGCTGCACCGTATAGGCCTGCAGCTTGGCGACGTTGGGGTCGCCGTTCAGCGTGTGGAAGCCGCCCGCCGCGTGCCAGGACGAGCCGGATGTGAGTTCAGAGCGCTCGATCAGCATGATGTCGGTCCAGCCGGCCTTGGCCAGGTGGTAGAGAACCGAGCAGCCGACGACGCCGCCGCCGATGACAACCGCTTTTACGTGAGATTTCATCAAGATAGGTCCGCTTTTGGAGAGATTGAATCGGGGGAGTGGGGCGTGCCTGTTTCGCGACGGCTGCGTGTTTCGTGAATGGCTTCCCCCACTCCGTCGCTGCTTCGCAGCGCCACCTCTCTCCCCTCCGGAGGGAGAGGAAGGGCGCTAGCCGGTATAAGCTCGCGCCCTTCCTCTACCCCGTGGATCGGGGGAGAGGTGGCGAGCGCAGCTCGACGGAGTGGGGGTCGACCGTTCATCAACAATACTGCCGATCAAAAATCGGTCGGCGCGCCGCCTTCGGACCGGCGCTTGGCGACGAAGGCGTTGAGTTCCTCGCGGATGGCCGGGTCCATGTAAGGCTCCTCATAGGACGCCAGCCGCTCCTTCCAGACCTTGTTGGCCTTTTCGAGCGCCGTCGGTGAGCCGGCTTCCGCCCAGGTCTCGTAATTGCGCCAGTCGGAAAGGATCGGCGAGTAGAAGGCGGTCTTGTAGCGGTCCTGCGTGTGCTGGGTGCCGAAGAAATGGCCCCCGGGGCCGACCGACTGGATGGCGTCGAAGCCGAGTGCCTCTTCGGAAAGGTCGAGCGGGGTCAGGAATTCGGCCACCATCTGCAGCAGGTCAATGTCCAGAATGGTCTTCTCGTAGGAGCAGCGCAGGCCGCCTTCGAGCCAGCCGGCGGCATGCATCATCAGGTTGCCGCCGCCCTGGATGGCTCCCCACAACGAGAACACGCTTTCATAAGCCGCCTGCGCGTCGACCGTGTTGGCGGCGCAGGTGTTGGAGGTGCGGTAGGGGATGTTGTAGCGGCGGGCAAGCTGGCCGCCGACGAGCTGCGCCTTCATGTATTCCGGCGTGCCGAACGCCGGTGAACCGGACTTCATGTCGACATTGGAGGTGAAGCCGCCATATCCGACGGGGGCGCCCTTGCGCACCATCTGGGCGAAGGCAATGCCGGCAAGCGCCTCCGCGTTCTGCTGCACCAGTGCGCCGGCGATGGTGACAGGCGCCATCGCACCCGACAGGGTGAACGGCGTTACGACGACGACCTGGCCCTTGCTCGACATCTGGATGATGCCTTCCATCATCGGCACGTCGAGCTTGAGCGGCGAATTGGTGTTGATGATGGTGAAGACGGACGGCTCTTCGAGCATCTGCTCGTGGCTGATGCCGCGCGCGATCCTGGCGATCTCGATGCCGTCGACATTGCGTTCCTTGCCGAGCGAATAGATGTGGAACACCTTGTCGGTGAGCACACTGAGATCGCGGATGCATTCGAGATGGCGGACGGATGGATGGATATCGGTCGGCTCGACCGGGTAGCCGCCCGTGCAGTTCAGAATGTTGTGCATCTGCGCGAGCTTGAGGAAGTTGCGGTAGTCCTGCTGGTTGCCGGGCCGGCGGCCGCGATCGATGTCGGAGCAATTGGGCGCCGACGCCATCATCGAGACGATCACATTGTTGCCGCCGAAGCGCACATTGTGCGCAGGATTGCGGGCATGGATGGTGAATTCCGACGGGCAGTGCGACACCAGGTCGAGGATCATGTCGCTGTCGAAGCGCACCCGCTCTGAGCCGTCACGCACGTCGGCGCCATGCGCCTTCATGATGCTGCGGGCCTCGTCATGCAGCACGTCGACGCCGATTTCCCGCAGCACGCGCAGGGAAGCGAGGTGAATCGATTCCAGCTCGTCGTCGGAGACCAGCCTGGTTGGCGCCAGAGGGTTCTTCAACTGGCGAAAAGCCGGCTGCTCGAACGCGGCCGAGCCGCCGGCGCGCTTTCCAGCGCGGCCGCCGCGACGGGCGCGGTCGGTGGCCAATGCCGGTTCTGAGGGTTGTAGGGCGGCGGTCATGATGGTCCTCGTAGGATGCGATAGCGGGCGGCATAATGGACCGGCGGCTGTCCGGCCATTGCGGAGGCGACGACCACTAGGGCGAGGGAAGCGACATGCCGGAACGGCAGGTGCCCGGCCGCGACATCGGCTTGATCAGGTTGCCGCGTTGGAGCAAGCGGATTTCGGTGGCCGGCCCTTTCCTTCCGGGGATCGAACCGATAGCTACTTGGCTTGCCGGCCTGATGGCCAGCAGTTCATCTGGATGGCAGCATGGTCGCGACCGGCTCGAGCGAAGGCGAAGCAGGAACGCAATGGGCAGCGCTTGCCGGCGTCACCGCGGCACTTGCCATGTTTGGCGCCGCGCAAGGGCTGAGCTCGCCGCTGTTCACATTGCTGATGCAGAAGCAAGGCATGTCGCCGGCGCTGATCGGCCTGTCGGCGGCGATGATGCCGCTCGGGCTGATCCTGTCGGCTTCCTTCGTGCCGGCGGCGGTGCGGCTGGTCGGCGGGCGCAACCTGGCGGTCGGCTGCTCGCTGATCGGCGCGCTCTGCTTCCTGGGCATCGGCTATCTGCAGGACTGGGTGGCGTGGTTCGTCATCCGCTTCATCATCGGCGTGGTCATCAATCCGCTTTATATCCTTGGCGAGGTGTGGGCGCTGTCGCTGGCACCGCCGTCGCGGCGCGGCCGGGTGATGGGCGTGTTCAACACGCTGATGGGCGCCGGTTATGCCGCCGGACCATTCGCGCTGACCCTGCTCGGTACGTCGGGCTGGGCGCCTTTCATGGTCGGCGTCGCCGGCTTCGCGCTCTGCGCGGTGATCCTGCACGCCGTCTCGTCAAAGCTCACCGGCTTCGAGGATGACGGCCAGCCTGCCAGCGGCCTTGTCGGGTTTGCCAAAATGGCGCCGGCGCTGCTGCTTGCCGTGCTTGTCTCGGCGGCGGTCCAGCAGAGCACCTATGCGCTGGTCCCGGTCTTCGGCGCCAGCTATGGCCTGGCGGAAGCCGTTCTGGCCTCGCTGGTGATGGCGCTTTCCCTCGGCAACATCCTGCTGCAGATACCACTCGGCCTTCTGGCGGAGCGTTTTGGCGGCCGCGCCATGATCATCGTCTGCGCACTGGCAACAACCGTTTGCGCGCTTTTGCTGTCTCTGCTGATCACAACGCCGTTGATCTGGGTGGTGCTGCTGGTGATGGGCGCGGTCGGTTACGGCGTCTACACCATGGCATTGGTCGAACTCGGCAGCCGGTTCAAGGGCTCTGTGCTGGTCGCCGGCAACGCTGCCTTTGCGCTGATGTGGGGCGTTGGTGGCATCGTCGGCCCTCCTGGTGCGGGCCTGCTCATGCAAGGCATCGGCCCACTTGGGCTGCCGGTGGTTATTGCCGCTCTCGACGCGGTGCTGGTGATGTTCGCGCTGTACCGCTCATCCATGCGCCGAGCTTCCTGATAAGCCCAACCTCCTGACAGGCACTGTCTGGAGCAAGCAGTTTTCGCCCGCCAGGGGCTTACCTCTGCGCAACTCAATCGCTAATCCTGCAGCCCGACAGCGGTGCGTACATGAATTTGGTTGAATCGAACAAGGACGAGACGATGCAATGGGCGGCGATCACCGGTGTGATCGCGACCGTCTCGGTGTTCGCCATCGCGCAAGGGTTGTCCTATCCGCTGCTGAGTTTCATCCTGCAGCGCCAGGGCGTTTCGCCAGCGATGATCGGCTTGTCGGCGGCCATGACGCCGATTGGCTTCATTCTGTCATCGCCGTTGATCCCGGCGCTGGCCCGCCGATTCGGGGCAGGGCGCACCGCGCTCACCTGTGCGGCCCTTTCGGCTGTCGTGCTGGCGCTGATCGGCTGGACGCAAAATGTCTATTTGTGGTTTCCCCTGCGCTTCCTGATCGGCGTCGTGACCAATCCGCTCTATGTGCTGAGCGAGATCTGGGTGATCGCGCTGGCACCGCCGGCCCGACGCGGCCGCGTCATGGGTGTCTATTCGACGATCATCTCGGCCGGTTTCGCGACCGGGCCACTGTGCCTGCTTGCAGTCGGCACTGAGGGCTGGCCGCCCTTCCTCGTCGGCATTTTCGCCTTCGTGCTGTGTGGCATTTGCCTGGCCTCGGTGCTGCCGCGTTTGCCCAAGGTCGACGAGGCCGGGCACCAGGTTTCCGTCCTGGGTTTCGTGCCGCTGGCGTGGCTGCTTTTGTTCGCCGTCATAGTCGCCGCCGGCTTCGAACAGGGTGCGTTGGCGTTGCTGCCGGTCTATGGCACCCATCACGGCATCACCGAAACCCGCATGTCGGCGCTGCTGTCGGTGATGATCGCCGGCAACATCGCCATGCAGGTGCCGCTCGGCCTTTTGGCGGAAAGGCTTTCCGCGCGCCTGGTGCGGCTTGCCTGCGTCGCGATCACGGTGCTCGGCTGCGTCCTGCTTCCGCTTCTCATCGAGTCGCCGCTGATCTGGCCAATGATCTTTGTCTGGGGCGCGGTTTCCTACGGCATCTACACGATGTCGATCATCGAGCTCGGCGAACGCTTCACCGGCTCCGCACTGGTCGCCGGCAATGCGGCCTTTTCCTTGATGTGGGGCGTCGGCGGCATCGCCGTGCCGCCGCTGGCGGGGGGCGCCATGGATGTTATGGGCGCCGGCGGACTGCCGATCACGCTTGGGCTGCTGTGCCTGGCGCTGGCCATTGCGAGCCTCGCTGGTCGGCGGAAAGCCTCAATTGTGCGCTGAACATGGTGAATATCGACGGCCTGTCGGCGTTGGCTTTTTCAAAGCAACGCGTTTATCGGAGACCTCATGACCAAGCCTGCCACCCAGACGCCGAATTCTGCCCCCACGACCGACGATCCCTTTCTCTGGCTGGAGGACAGGACAGCCAAGCAGTCATTGGGCTGGGTACATCGCCAGAACGAGATCACGGTTGGCGAATTGCAGGGCGATCCGTCCTATCAGGCGTCGTTCCAGACCGCGCTCGACCTGATGACGGCCGAGGACAACATCGCTGTCGGCGCGGCAAAAGCCGGCCATGTCTACAATTTCTGGCAGGACATGACCAATGTGCTCGGCCTCTGGCGCCGCACGACCGTCGCTTCCTACAAGACCGAGAAGCCCGACTGGGAAACGATCATCGACTTCGACCAGCTTGCGGCGGAGGAAGAGATAAAATGGGTTTTTGGCGGCGCCAGCCGGCTCTATCCCGACTTCAACCTTTGCCTTGTCTCGATGTCGCCGGATGGCGGCGACGCCAGCGAGATGCGCGAATTCGACATCGCGACCAAGTCGTTTGTCGAGGGTGGGTTTCGTGCACCCGCTTCCAAGTCGGGTTTCAGCTGGCTGGATAAGGACACCGTGATTGTTTCGGCCGCTTTCGACGAGGCCGACAAGACCGAGTCCGGCTATCCGCGAGTCATAAAGCTGTGGAAGCGCGATACCAAGCTGGAAGACGCGACGCCGATCTTCGAGGCGCAGAAAGAGGATCTCGCCGTTGGTGCCGCTGTCGAGTACGACGGTGACAGACGCTATCTGGTCCTGGCTCGAACGCTGAATTTCTTCGCTTCGCACATCTTCCTTCGGCTGCCTTCCGGCGAAAACAAACAGCTGCCGCTACCGGACGACATGACCGATACGGCAATATTCAGGGATCAGCTCGTGTTCGGCGTGCGCAGTGCATGGACGGCGCCCGACGACACGGTTTGCAAGCCCGACGGTCTTTATTCGGTCGATATTGCACATTGGGTCGCAACCGGCGCGATCGGGCCTGTCGAAACCTTGTTCGAGCCGGCATATCGCGTTTCCATAGCCGGCATTGCCCGCACGCGGGACCGGTTGTTCGTCAGCCTGATGGACAATGTGCGCGGCAAAGTCGTCGTCTGCGAGCGCATGGATGGCAACTGGTCGCTGAAACCGGTGGCGCTGCCCGAAAATGGCAATGTCGGCATCAGTCATGCCGAGCAGTTCGGCTCGAGCGTGTCCTTCTCCTTCACCGATTTCCTGACCCCGAGTTCGATCATCTGGTCCGACGACAATGGCGAGACGCTCGCCACCGTGAAGTCGCAGCCGGCGCGTTTCGATGCCTCGCCGCTCATCTCGGAACAGTTCGAGGCGCGCTCCAAGGACGGCACGATGATCCCCTATTTCGTCGTCAGGCGGCGCGACCAGAAAGGTCCGGTGCCGACGCTGCTTTACGGCTATGGCGGCTTCGAAGTGCCGCTGCTGCCCGGCTATGCCGGCGTGCGTGGTAAGCTGTGGCTGGAGAAAGGCAATGCCTATGTGCAGGCATGCATCCGCGGCGGCGGCGAGTTCGGCCCAGCCTGGCATCAGGCGGCGCTCAAGGGCAATCGCCAGAACGGATTCGACGATTTCGCAGCGGTCGCGCAGGACGTCGTCAAGCGCGGCATCGCGACAGCAAGCTCGCTCGGCATCCAGGGTGGTTCGAATGGCGGCTTGCTGACCGGCGTTTCCTTGACGCAGCATCCCGAGCTTTTCGGCGCCGTCATCATCGAGGTGACGCTGCTCGACATGCTGCGTTACGCCGAATTGCCGCCTGGAGCCTCGTGGATGGCCGAATATGGCGATCCGTCGAAACCCGAAGACGCGAAGTGGCTTTCAGCCTACTCGCCCTACCAGCATGTCGACGCCGCTGCCGCCTATCCGCCTGTGCTGCTGACCACATCGACCGCTGACGATCGGGTCCATCCCGGCCACGCGCGCAAGATGGCCGCCCGCCTGCAGGAAGCCGGCCATGCCAGGACGCTGTTCTTCGAGGAGACCGAGGGCGGCCATGGCGGGCGTGGCGACCGCCGGCCGCAGGCGGCGCAGACGGCGATGAAATATGTCTTCTTGCAGAGGGCGCTGACAGCCAAGGCCTAGAGTCATTCAGTTATGGGCCAAGCAAAGGGTGGTTCTCCTCGAGCAGCCTTTGCTCTAAGGTGGCTTCCATGGCTCTCGTCAGGATGTTGATTGACGCATTCGAGGCTCGCGCATTGCGGGTCGCGGTGACGCCGTCACCGCGCACGCTGCGCGCCGAGCTTTTGCGGCTGTGCGCCCGCATCGGCTATTCGCCACCTCTCTTCCTCTGAAGCATTCGCCCCGGCTTGGCCGGATAGAATCCAGAGGGAAGATCAGACATGACCTATCAGAATTATTCGCTGAAGCAGCTTCAGCAGATCGACGCCGCGCATCATCTGCATCCGTTCACCGACCACAAGGAAATGCGCGGGGCCGGGTCGCGCATCATCACCCATGCCAACGGCCCTTTCATCTACGATTCCGAGGGGGCTGAAATCCTCGACGGCATGGCCGGGCTGTGGTGCGTCAACATCGGCTATGGCCGTGACGAGCTGGCCGAGGCCGCCTATGCCCAGATGAAGGAACTGCCTTACTACAACTCCTTCTTCAAATGCTCGACGCCGACGCCAGTGCTGCTGTCCAAGAAGCTGGCGGAGATCGCGCCGAAGCACGTCAACCAGGTATTCTACGGCTCTTCCGGGTCGGAAGCCAACGACACCGCGCTGCGCCTCGTGCGCCACTATTGGGTGCTGGAGGGCAAGCCGGAGAAGAACCGCATCATCTCGCGCAAGATGGCCTATCACGGCTCGACCGTTGCCGGCACCTCGCTCGGCGGCATGGATGGTATGCACAAGCAGCTCAACGGTGCGGTGCCCAACATCGTCCATGTGATGATGCCCTATGCCTATGAGCTGGCGCTGCCTGGCGAGAGCGATCATGATTTCGGTCTGCGCGCGGCCGGGGCTGTCGAGGAGGCGATCCTCGAAGCCGGCGCCGACAAGGTTGCTGCGTTTATCGGCGAGCCGATCATGGGAGCCGGCGGCGTGAAGATACCGCCGGCGAGCTATTGGCCGGAAGTGCAGCGCATCTGCCGTAAATACGATGTCCTGCTGATGCTGGACGAAGTCATCACCGGTTATGGTCGCACCGGCGAATGGTTTGCCGCACAGACACTCGGCATCGAGCCCGACACGATCACCACCGCCAAGGCGCTGACCTCGGGCTATCAGCCGCTGTCGGCATTGCTGGTTGGCGACCGCATCGCCTCGACGCTGGTCGAGAAGGGCGGCGAGTTCAATCACGGTTACACCTATTCCGGGCATCCGGTGGCCTGCGCCGTGGCGCTGAAGAACCTCGAGATCATCGAGCGCGAAGGGCTGGTCGACCGCGTCCGGAACGACACCGGCCCTTACTTCGCCAAGGCGTTGCAGGAGCGCATTGCCGGACATGATCTGGTCGGCGAGGTCCGTTCGATCGGACTGATGGGCGCGATCGAGATCGTCAAGGACAAGGCGACCAAGGAGCGGTTCCTGCCGGCTGGAAGTGCGGCGGTAACCGTGCGGGATCACGCCATCACGAATGGCATGATGCTGCGCGCCACCGGCGACACGATGATCCTGTCGCCGCCGCTGATCTGGACCCGCGATACGATCGACATGGCCTGCGACCGCATCTCGAAGGCGCTGGATCTGGCGCAAGCCGATCTTCGCAAGCGGTAGAACTCGACCCCTCGGCTGGGCGCTCTTCGGCGGGCGCGCCCAGCCTTGAGACCATGCCGAAGCGGCGAGGGAACGAATTCCATCACAAGCGCGTAGTGTGTGGGGCAGCGGCTGATTCGGCCGCCACAAGGGGTTTGTTTCCATGAGAAAAACCGGCAAGAGCCGACGGACGCGAGAAGCGGCCAGCATCAGCGGCGACCTGATGCTGGCGCCGCTGGTGGCGATGATGCGGCTACCGTTGATGGCCATGGATGGCGGGAGCCGCCAGCCATGGAGTACGGAGACGGCACGTGCGGTCAACGAGAAGACCGCCGCTATGGCCGAAGGCGCGTTTGCGGCGCAAATGTCTTTCCTGCAATCGGCGTCGCGGTTCTGGCCGGAAGTTTTTTCCGGCCGCACGCCATCGCTGTTCAACGGGGTTGCGGCGGAGCGCTCGATCAGCGCCGCGCTGAAGCCGGCAAGCCGTGCCGTGAAAGCGAATTTTCGCCGGCTGTCCAACAAGACCTGACCGGGGCTGCAAAACTTTGATTTTGCGCATAGAGGAGCGCATGCGCTAGAATCAGTCCGTACGTTACCGATTGGGGACATGATGGCCGGACAACCGCTCAACCAGCCGGCTGAAATTCCAGCCGAACTCGACCGCTGGAACTGGGGCGCCTTCTTCCTCAACTGGATCTGGGGCATCGGCAACAGCACCTTCATTGCGTTGCTGGCGCTGATCCCTGTCGTCAACATCATCATGATCATCGTGCTGGGCGCACGCGGCAGCCGCTGGGCCTGGCAGAACCGCGCCTGGCGCGACCCCGAGCAGTTTCGCAAGACGCAGCGCAACTGGGCAATCGCCGGCCTTGCCGTCTGGGTGGTCGGGATTGGCGGCTGCGCGACGATGGTCGGCAGCATTCCCTACGTCCTGAAAGGCAGCGATGCCTATCTCATGACGATGGACAGGCTTCGCGCCGACGACCGCGTCAAGGCGGCGTTGGGTGATGATTTGACCGACAGTTTCTGGGTCGGCGGCCATCTCAACGTCGATGCGAATGGGGCTGGTGACGCCCAGTTCGGCATTCCGGTCCACGGCGCCAGGGGCAAGGGCACGGCCTATTCGACGGCTGTCCTGACAGCCGGCACGTGGAGCCTGCGCCTGCTGGTCGTCAGGGTCGAGGGAGCCGATGCGCCGATCGTGCTGATCAACGAAGATCATGTCCCGATCCCGAATGCTGCAATCGGAATATAGCTAGGCAAAACGCAAAAAAGCGGCCTGAACGCGGGCGCGAAGGCTGACAGTTCGGCCGGCTTCGTGGCCCAACAGTCGGGTGACCACTGCTGCGTTCCAGACAAGGAAATATGCTGAAAAGCCGGATGCTGTCTGACAGTATGCGCATGCGTTCATGTGGACCGGTGGCAATTTCATACAAGGGCACGCGCATATGGTGAGTTCCTTTCGTGCGGTCGTGGTCGGTGGCGGCTGTGTGGGTGCAGGCATTCTCTACGGTCTGGCAAAGCGCGGCTGGACCGATGTGGCATTGCTGGAGCGAACACAGCTTACGGCCGGGTCGACATGGCATGCCGCGGGGCTCATCCCCTCTTACGCGCGCAGCCGCAATGTCGGCCGCATGATAGCCAGGTCGATCGAAATCTATGAGGGGCTGGAGGCGGAGACGGGCCAGAACGTCGGCTGGCACAAATGCGGCCAGCTGCGCATTGCCAACACGCGCGACAGGCTGGACGAGTACAGAAGCTACATGGACGTTGCCGAGGTCCAGGGTGTGCGGGCCCGGATCGTATCGCCCGCGGAAGCGCGAGAAATCTGGCCGCTGCTCGACAACAACAGCATGCTGGGTGCCCTTTATCATCCCGATGACGGCCACATTGCACCCGCCGATGTCACCCAGGCCATGGCCAAGGGTGCACGCGACCTCGGCGCGAAGATCCATCTTGATACCGAGGTCGTGGGTTTCGAGCGGATGCCGAGCGGCGGGTGGAGGGTCAAGACCTCACGCGGCGAGATCGTCTGTGAACATGTCATCCTTGCAACAGGCAATTACGCACGCCAGACAGGCGCCATGCTGGGCCTGGACATTCCCGCGATTCCGATCCTGCACCAGTATTGGATCACCGAGGCGGTTCCCGAAATCGTGGAACGCAAACGGCTTGGTCTTCCGGAGATGCCGATCCTCAGGGACGAGGGTTACGAGGGCTATCTGCGCGAAGAGGGAGACGGGCTGATGTTCGGTCCCTATGAGCGCACCGAGCAGCTCAAGCTGTTCGCCGAAAACGGCGTCCCGGAATGGTTCGGCGCCGATCTGCTCGATGAAGATTTCGATGCCGTTTCCTGGAACTGGGAGCGCGCCACCGAACTGGTTCCCGCGCTCGGGCGCGCCGGCATCAAGCGCAATGTGCGAGGACCTTTCCAGATGACGGCCGATGAGCTGCCGCTGATGGGGCAGGCGTGGGGCCTGGAGAATGTCTGGCTCGCCGAAGGGGTGCCGGGGGGCATCCTTTGGGGCGGTGCGATTGGCTATTACCTCTCCGAACGGATCGTGGAGGGTGGCAACAGCATCGACACGGCGGAGCTGGATCCCCGCAGGTTCGGCCGATACGCCAACAAGAACTGGACCCAGGCCAAGGTCCGGGAAGCCTGGGGCACCCACGCCGTACAGCACTATCCGGGCCAGGACATGCCGGCGGCGCGACCGCAGAAAACGGCCCCGTCCTATGACCGCCTAAGTCAGCTTGGCGCGGTATGGGACGTGTTGAACGGCTGGGAGATGCCGAGCTGGTTTGCGCCCGCGGGTGTCGAGGCGCGCAATGTCTACAGCTGGCGCTGGACCCCCAAGGGGAACCACGTCGCCGCAGAGGTCCAGGCTGTCCGCCAGGCCGCCGGTCTGGTCGAGATGACACCAATGACCAAGTTCGAGGTCGGCGGGCCGGGCGCCGAGGGCTGGCTCGACGGAATCCTGGCCAACAGACTGCCGCGTCCCGGTCGTGTCGCTCTTGCCCATCACCTGACGCCGACCGGCGGCGTGCAGGCCGAGTATGTGGTGGCGCGGCTGCAGAGCGACCTGTTCTATCTCATATCGACGCCGCGCGCCGAACGCTGGAACCTTGACGATCTCGGCCGGCTGTTGCCGAAGGACGGCAGCGTGCATCTGCGCAACGTCACGGAGGATCGCGGCAGCTTCACGGTGGTTGGGCCGAAGGCGCGCGACATACTGCAGCCGCTGACGGAGATCGACCTCTCCAACGAGGCCTTCCCATGGTTCAGCGTACAGTCCGGCACCGTCGGCATGGCCAGCGACGTATGGCTGCTGCGTGTCAACTATTCGGGTGAGCTGGGATGGGAACTCTATCATCCACTCTGCTACCAGCGGCATTTGCTGGATGCGCTTCTGGCATCGGGAGAGGCACACGGGCTGAGGCTGGTCGGACTTCAAGCGCTGGAATCGCTTCGTCTCGATAAATCCTACCGGGCCATGTACCGCGATATGAACCCCGAATTGTCCGCCTGGGAAAGCGGCCTCGAGCGCTTCATCAGCCTCGACAAGAGGGACTTCATCGGCCGAGCGGCACTGGTCGCGAAACAGCAGCAGGTTACACGCCGGATCGCCACACTGTCGATCGACACGGACGGTGCGAGCGCATTCGCCTTCGAGGGCGTTTACCGCGAAGGCGAGCTCGTCGGCCACATCACCTCGGCGGGCTACTCCTACACTTTTGGTCACGACATCGCACTTGCGCTGCTGCCCCTGGAACTTGTGTCGCCCGGTACCGAGCTCGAGGTTTCGATCCTCGGCGAGCGCCGCGCGGCAAAGGTGATCGCCGACTCGCCCTATGATCCGGAAGGCGCCCGCGGGCGCATGTGAGGTATCCCGGAGTACAGTTTCCGGTTCATCGATGTCTCAACCGTGCTGCAGGGTAAAACGCAAAAACCGCGCTCCATCGGGAACGCGGTTTTGCCAGATACGCATGGCGCTTCGCTACGCAAACACTTTGCGAAACTTATGGCACTTGTCGAAACTTACGGGCTCCGGTACGCGAGACCTGATCCGGAGCGCCGGACGGATGAGATGTCCGCCTCACAGTCCGTTTTATAGGGACATCGTTACCGCGGAGTTATCGAGAGCTTAAGCAAATCTAAATTTTCATTTTTTCCACCGAAGGAAACCGGAAAAATCCGCCAAATCCGCGGGTTACGCCGGGCTACCCCTGAGAAAATTAATTATGCCGGAGAAATCGACGCCGCCATGTCCCTGGGCGTTGAACAAGGCATAAAGCTGAGCCGCTTCGGCACCAAGCGGCGTTACAGCACCCGCACCTTGCGCGGCTTCCTGGGACAATTTCAGGTCTTTCAGCATCAAGGCGGCTGCAAATCCTGGGTTGTAGTCCCTGTTTGCGGGCGAAGTCGGCACCGGGCCGGGCACCGGGCAGTAGGTGGTCAAGGACCAGCATTGGCCCGACGAGGTCGAGGCGACGTCGAACAGCGCCTGATGCGACAGGCCGAGCTTTTCGGCCAGAACGAAGGCTTCGGCGACACCGATCATCGAAATGCCGAGGATCATGTTGTTGCAGATCTTTGCTGCCTGGCCGGCGCCGTCGCCGCCGCAATGGACGATGCGGCCGGCCATCGGCTTCAGGATCGGCTCGGCGGCAGCGAAGGCATCATCGGAGCCTCCCGCCATGAAGGTCAGCGTGCCGGCTGCGGCACCCCCGGTGCCGCCCGAGACCGGTGCATCGATCGACGACAGCCCGTGCTTCCTGGCGACGGCGTGGGCTTTGCGGGCTGACTCGACGTCGATGGTCGAGGAATCGATAAAGAGTGCGCCTTGCTTGGCCTTGGGCGCGATGTCTTCGTAGACGGAGAGGACATGCTTGCCTGCAGGCAGCATGGTGATCACCACGTCGGCATCCTTCACCGCGGCCAAGGCATTCGCCATAATCGTCACGCCATGTTCTTTGGCGACGGTGAGGTTTTCCGGAACGAGGTCGAAACCGTTCACCGCATGCCCGGCCTTGACCAGATTGGCGGCCATTGGATTGCCCATATTGCCGAGGCCGATGAAGGCGATCGTCGTCATTGTCTGTCTCCCAGAGTTGCTGGCTTCAACGGCCAATCAGCGCGCGAGCGATGATGACGCGCATGATCTCGTTGGTGCCTTCGAGGATCTGGTGCACGCGCAGGTCCCGCACCAGTTTCTCGATGCCGTAGTCGTGCAGGTAGCCGTAGCCGCCGAGCAGCTGCAGTGCGTCATTGGCGACATTGAAGCCGGTGTCGGTGACGAAGCGCTTGGCCATCGCCGACCATTTGCCAGCATCCGGCGCCTTGCGGTCGAGCTTCGAGGCGGCGGCATAAAGGAAGATACGCGCCGCCTGCAGCTCGGTCTCCATGTCGGCCAGCCTGAATTGCAGCGCCTGGAATTGATTGATCTTCGAGCCGAAAGCCTTGCGCTCGGCGGTGTAGGACAGCGCCTTGTCGAGCGCCGACTGCGCGCCGCCCAGCGAACAGGCGGCGATGTTCAGCCGGCCGCCGTCGAGCCCGGCCATGGCGATGCCGAAGCCAGCGCCTTCGTCGGACAGAAGGTTCTCCGCCGGCACCTTGCAATCCTCGAAGATGACCTGGCGGGTCGACTGCATGTGCCAGCCCATCTTGTGCTCGTTTGCCCCAAAGGAGAGGCCCGGCGCATCTCTGGGCACGACGATGGTGGAAATGCCTTTCGGCCCGTCCGCGCCGGTGCGCACCATGACGGCATAGACATCGCTGTCGCCGGCGCCGGAGATGAACTGTTTGGTGCCGTTGAGCACATAGTCGCCGCCGCTTTTCACCGCACGGGTCTTGAGCGCCGCGGCATCGGAGCCGGAGCCTGGCTCGGTCAGGCAGTAGCTGGCCAGCCATTCCATCGAAGTGAGCTTCGGCAGGAAGCGCTGGCGCTGTTCGTCATTGCCGAAACGGTCGATCATCGAGGCCACCATGTTGTGGATCGAGATGAAGGACGAAAAGGCCGGATCGGCGTGCGACAGCGCCTCAAAGATCAGCACGGCGTCGAGCCGGCCAAGTGCCGAGCCACCGACATCGTCCCTGATATAGATGCCGCCGAGCCCGAGCGGGCCGGTCTCGCGGATCACGTCGGCCGGGAAATGCTTGTTGCGGTCCCAATCGAGCGCATTCGGTGCGACACGGTCGGCGGCGAAGGCCTGCGCCATCTCCTGGATGGCGCGCTGCTCCTCGTTGAGTTCGAATTGGCTGGTGCTCGCATCGACCGCGGCGTCCATGGCGTGCTCCCTGTGTGCTGGCCAGCTAGCTCGCTGGCCTGTTGTTTTTGGCTTTGCGCGCGCACCAATCTAGACCAATGATGCCGCCGCGCAACCCGATCCCCTGCGGAGCGGCTGTGCATCAATGCATGTCCGGAGCAAGATGTGACGACAAAATTGGATGAACTGCTGGGCCGGTTCCACGCATACCTTGCGACTGTGGATCACGTCCTGATGCGCGATGCCGTGGCCCGGATCGGCTGGGACATGCCGGCTCGCACGCTGGAGCCGCGTCCGCTTGCCTGCCTGCGCCATCTCGATCGCGCCGCCGAACTGGCGCCTCCGGATGCCAAGCCGCTGGTGCAACTGCTTGCCGAACGTCGCAATGATTTCCGCTGGGGGCAGACTTATGGCGAGGCGGACTTCGGGAAAGAGTTCATCGAGAATTACGGCTGGCTGGAAGTGTTCGGCACACGTGGCCACTTTGCCAATGACGCGGCCGCCGCCGGCCTGCTGATTCTTGGACCAGATATCGTCTATCCCGACCACCATCACGTCGCCGAGGAAATCTACATTCCGCTGACCGGCGGCACCGAATGGCGCATGGGCGAGAGCGGCTTTTGCATGCGTACGGCCGGCGAGGTCGTCCATCACGCGTCCAACGTCAATCACGCCATGCGCACCGGCAAGGAGCCATTGCTGGCGCTGTACATCTGGCGCGGCGGGCCGCTGGCGCAGAAATCCGACATCACCGGAACCGTGGCGCAGGGCAGGGACTGATGGCCAAAGCGATCATGCTGCAAGGCACGGGTTCCGACGTCGGCAAGACGGTGCTGGTCGCCGGCCTCTGCCGCGCGGCAAAAAAGCGTGGGCTGAAGGTGCGGCCATTCAAGCCGCAGAACATGTCGAACAATGCCGCCGTCGCCGAAATTCCAGGTGACAACAATGCCGGCGGCGGTGAGATCGGCCGCGCGCAATGGCTGCAGGCGATCGCTTGCGGTGTCGCGCCATCGGTCCACATGAACCCGGTGCTGCTGAAGCCGCAGACCGATGTCGGCGCGCAGGTCATCGTGCAGGGCAAAATGTTCGGGGAAGCGCGGGCGCGCGACTACCAGGCGATGAAGGGCCGGCTGATGGACGCCGTTCTGGACTCCTGGGGCAAGGTCGGCGAGGGCGCCGATCTTGTCATCGTCGAGGGCGCCGGCTCGCCGGCCGAGATCAACCTGCGCAGCCGCGACATCGCCAATATGGGCTTTGCCACGCGCGCCGATGTGCCCGTGGTGCTGGTCGGCGACATCGATCGCGGCGGCGTCATCGCTTCGGTGGCCGGCACGCATCTGATCCTCCCGGAAGAGGACCGGCGCATGATCGCCGGCTACCTCATCAACAAGTTCCGCGGCGACGTTTCGCTGTTTGACGACGGCCTGAAGTCGATCGGGACATTCACGGGCTGGCGCTGTTTCGGTGTCGTTCCGTGGCTGAAGGCGGCGGCACGCTTGCCTTCGGAAGATTCGGTGGTGCTGGAGCGGCTGGCGTCCGGCGAAGCGCGCGCGCTGAAGGTGGCGGTGCCGATGCTTGGCCGCATCGCCAATTTCGACGATCTCGACCCGCTCAAGGCTGAGCCGCAGGTCGAGGTGGTGTTCGTGCCGCCGGGAAAGCCGCTGCCCGCCGATGCCGGGCTGGTGGTCATTCCAGGCTCGAAGTCGACAATCGGCGATCTCTTGAAATTCCGCGAGAACGGTTGGGATCGCGACCTTCTTGCGCATCGCAAGCGCGGCGGCCATGTCGTGGGCATTTGCGGCGGCTTCCAGATGCTCGGCCGTATGGTGCGCGATCCCGACGGCATCGAAGGCAGCGTCACCGAAGCCGAAGGGCTCGGACTGCTCGACATCGAAACGGTAATGGAGCCGGAAAAGACGGTGCGCAACGTCAGCGCCCGTTCGGTGCCGTTCGACCTGCCGCTCGAAGGCTATGAAATCCATCTCGGCCGCACCACCGGGCCGGATACGCTGAGGCCGTCTGCAGTCATCAATGGCATCGATGACGGGGCAGTGTCGGTCGATGGCAAGGTGATCGGCACCTATATGCACGGTCTGTTTGGCGCCGACGGCTTTCGCGGAAGATTCCTCGAAAGCCTCGGCATCAAGGGCGGCGGCATCGACTACCGAGCCGAGGTCGAGCGGGCGCTGGACGAGGTCGCAGCCGAGCTGGAGACCCATCTCGACTGCGACGCGATCTTTGCACTGGCGCGGTAATTCGCGGTTGGCTCAGCCCTTGTCGCCTGCCTTCGGCCAGTAGGTGCCGAAGGACCAGACGTTGCCTTCCGGGTCGCGGCAGATGAACTCGCGGCTGCCATAGTCGCGGTTGATCAATTCCTGGATGATCGTGGCGCCTGCCTTCCTGGCCTTGGCATAGGCGGCATCGGCATCATCGACGGCGATGTAGATCGACTTGCCGCCGCCTGAGCCGGGTTCGCCGACCATCTTGCCGTAGTCGTCGTCGCGCACGGTGCCCAGCATGATCATCGAGGAGCCGAAGACCAGTTCGGCATGGTGCACGACGTCGCCTTCGCCATAGCGGGCCCGGACGCTGAAGCCGAAGGCTTCGCCCAGCCAGTCGATCATCTTTGCCGCGTTCCTGTAGCGCAAGGCGGGGTAGAGGCGGGGCGCTTCGGTGGTGGTGGTCATGTCGATCTCCTTCAGTGGGGTTGGTCGATGCCCCACTGTGGGTAAAGGCCGTTCCGGCGTCTTGAAGAAATGTTACCTGGCCGAGATTCCGGTTGGTGTCTCGCCGGCGAGGTCGCGGAATTCGCGTACCAGATGCGCCTGGTCGGCATAGCCGCAATCGGCTGCGATATCGGCCCAGTCGACTGCCTGCTGCCTCGACAGGCCGAGCGCGCGGTTGAAGCGGACGATGCGCGACAGTGTCTTGGGGCCCATGCCGATGGCGTTGGAAAAACTGCCGGCGAGATGTTTGCGGCTCCAGCCCAGCCTTTCGGCGATCAATGCAATGCGGGTCCGGCCGTCGGATGTGATGATGCGGTCATAGGCCCAGGCGATTTCAAGTGGCGTCTCGGCGGCCTTCTCGAGACGGGCGGTGACGAAGGCTTCGGCCATGTCGAAACGCGTCGTCCAATCCGGCGCATTGCCCAGCCGTTCACGCAGCGCCAAGCCCTGAGCGCCAAGCACGTCGTCGAGGACGACCATGCTGTCTGTCAGTTCGCTCATCGGCAGGCGGAAGAAACGGCGTGCGCCAAGCGGCGTGAAGTTGACCTGGACGCAGCAGGCGCCGCCGAAGGATTCGATCACCACCGGTCCGGCAAAGAGGCCGGCGGCGAAACTGGCGAAGCGGTCATTGTCGCCGGGCGCCTTGCCGAGGCCGATGGCGAAGGGTTCGGCGAAGCTGATGACCAGCGGTACGGTGAGCGACGCATATTCGACGTTGCGCATATGGTCGGGCGCCATTTCGCGATAGCCGCAAATGTCCGACACAATGCCCTGAAGTCGAGGATCGGGCAGGCGCCGGCGCATCTCAAACCGCCGGCGACGGACCGGTCCTGCTCTTGCTGGGGTTGCATCTTGACTGGCATCGGCCATCCTCGCGCCAGTCAAATCTAACAGACCAAGGGCCGGAATCAAAAGCGCCCGGCTTTTGGCCGGGCGCTCCTCGTCCCCACTTCAAGGGAAATGGTCAGGCGCCGCGCATCAAGCAGCCGCCGGCAAGCACGATGAAAGCAATAAGCACGATCCACACCGATGCGAGTGGAATGAATGAGAGAACGCCAAGCGCGGCGAGAACGCCGATGATGGCGATAACAACGGAGATGATAAAAACGATCTGGGTAGGTGCGCTAAGATTCATGTCTGCCTCTCCAACATGATTCGAACAGCGGCATCCTATCAGGGCGCGGGATCACACACCAATCAAGGCCCGCAGCGGGTTCGCCGGGTCAGCCAGCAACTTCACAGCAAGCGCCAGGCATACGATCACCAGCAGCGGCTTGATCAGTCTTGCGCCGATGCGCATGGCCAGGCTGGCGCCGACGCGAGCGCCGAGGAATTGGGCGACGCCCATCATCAGGCCGATCTTCCAGTAGACGACGCCGAAGGCCGCGAAGACGATGAAGCCGCCGATGTTGGAAGCGAAGTTGAGCAATTTGGTATGCGCCGTCGCCTTGAGCACGCCGTAGCCGGCAAGTGCCACGAAGGCCAGCATGTAAAAGGAGCCGGCGCCTGGCCCGAACAGGCCATCGTAGAAGCCGATGGCGGGCACCAAGGTCAATCCAAACAGGAACGGCGACAGGCGCTCGGCGCGGTCGACATCGTTCATGTTGGGCTTGAACGCGAAGTAGAGCGCGATGGCGATCAGCACGATGGGCAGGGCAGCCCGCAGTATGTCACCCGGCACGATCGTCGCCAGCAAGGCGCCGATGGCGCTGCCGACAAGGGCCAGAAGCGCCGACGGCAATTGCCGGCGCAGGTCGACATGACCCTTCGACGCGTAGTGGATGGTCGCCGAGCCCGAGCCGAACATGCCTTGCAGTTTGTTGGTGGCGAGCGCCTGGACCGGCGTGAAGCCGGCAAGCAGCAGCGCCGGCACTGTGATCAGCCCGCCGCCGCCGGCGATCGAATCGACAAAGCCCGCGGCAAAAGCGGCGAAAGCGAGCATGGCGACGGTCTGGATGCTAAGGTCGATCATCTGATGTATGGAGGTGTCCGGCCGGCTGAAATATCGAGCGTTCGACCACGGCCGCCCTGTTTGCGCAAGATCGATTCCGCGCTACCTCTATCCCAGCGCATCGCGCCTGGATTGTGTTTGTGTAGTTAACCCGGAAAGAGGCTCCTGATGGCATTCGCATTGCTGGACCAGATACGTCAGATATTCGACGGCGACCCCGGCGTGCGCAAGGTGGCGGACGATCCGGTCCTATCGGCGGAACTGCTGATGCTGTTTCGCATGATCCTGGCCGACGGGTCGGTCAGCGAGAGCGAAATGGTTGCCTTCCGGCGCATCTGCAAGGACGCCTTCGGCATTCCGGAAAGCAGCATCGACAGCGTCATCGAATATCTCAACGAGTTCGGCTACGAGACCAATGGCTCGCAGGCGATTGCACTGTTCCGCGATCTCGACGTCGAGCGGCGCCGGCAATTGGCCAAACATATGGCGGAGATCGCCAAGGCGGATTCGCAACTGGCCGAGAGCGAGATCCGCCTGCTGCGCCGCACGCTCGACCTGCTCGATATCAGCCCGGTCGATGTGGTGAAGACGCAGGAGTGATCGGGCCGCCTTCTCTCCTGATCAGCCTTGCTCCCGCAGCCGCTCCGCGATCGCCCGGTGCAAGTCAGGGGCGGCGGTGACAAGCGCCTTGGCAGCCTCGGACTGCGGGTGGTCGAGCACTTCGCTCGTCTTGCCGCGCTCGACGATCTTGCCGTCATGCATGACCAGCACCTCGTCCGTGATGGCGCGGGCCACGGTCAGGTCGTGGGTGATGAAGAGGTAGGCGATGCCGAGCTTCTGGTTGAGCTCTGCGAACAGATCGAGGATCTGGGCGCGGATCGAGACATCGAGCGCCGAGACCGGCTCGTCGGCAACGACCAGCTTGGGGCGGGTGATGATGGCGCGGGCGATCGACAGGCGCTGGCGCTGGCCGCCGGAAAATTCATGGGGGTATTTGTCCATGTCGCTGATGCCGAGGCCGACTTCGTGCAGGGCATGCGCCACCATCTCGCGGCACTCGGCGCGCGTCGGCTTTTTCTCCAGCACATGCAGGGGTTCGGCAACCAGCTTTTCCACCTTCTGGCGCGGGTCGAAGGAGCCATAGGGATCTTGAAAAACGACCTGCATATCGCGTCGCGCCGGCTTTAACTCGGCTTCGCTCTTGCCGGTTATGGTCCCGCCGCGGAACGAGATTGAGCCCGATGTCGGCCGATCCAGCGCCAGGATCATGCGGGCGAGCGTCGACTTGCCGCAGCCGGAGCGACCAACCAGTGCCACTGACTGACTCGGCGCCATCGACAGCGAGACGTCGTCGACGGCGCGGATACCAGGCGCGCGCTTAAACAGCCAGGTGCGCCGGCCGGGATAGTCGCGGGTCACGCCCTCGACCTGAAGCAAAGGGCGGCCCGTCTCGATGCCATGCGGCCTGGCGCGCGCCGGCACATGCATCGAGGCCTGCGCCAACTGGCGCGTGTAGGGGTGGAGCTGTTCGGATAGCGTGCGTGCGGTGTCGCCGGCTTCCATCACCTCGCCGCGGCGCAGGATGGTGATGCGGTCAGCCATCTCGGTCACCACGGCGAGGTCATGCGAGATCAGCAGCAGGCCCATGCGGCTCTCCGCGACGAGGTCGCGCAAAAGGTCGAGGATTTGTGCCTGCAGCACCACGTCGAGCGCCGTCGTCGGTTCGTCGGCGATCAGCAGCTTCGGCTTCAGCGCGCAGGCGATGGCGATGACGACGCGCTGGCGCTGGCCGCCCGACAGTTCGTGCGGATAGCGCGACAGCGGGAATTTCGCTTCGGGCAAGCCGACACGGTCGAGCATTTTTCGCGCCCGGTCTTCGGCCTCGGCGCGGCTGGCCCTGGTGTGCCAGCGTATGCCTTCGGCAACCTGTTCGCCGATGGTCTTGACCGGATTGAGCGCGGTCATCGGCTCCTGGAACACCATGCCGATGTCGTCGCCGCGCAGCGCACACATCTGGTCCTCGGTTGCTGCCAGGATGTCGATGCCGTCGAATGTGACACGTCCGCTGGCGCGCGCGGCATGGGGCAGAAGCTGCATCACCGTCAGCGCGGTCATCGATTTGCCGGAACCGGATTCGCCGACCAGCCCCATCACCTCACCGGGCGCGACGGAAAGTTCCACACCCTTGAGGATCTGCGTGTCGCCGATGGTCAGCGACAGGTTCTCGATGTCGAGCAGGCTCATCGCTGCCGCCGCGATTTCGGATCGAGGACGTCGGCGATGCCGTCACCCAGCAGGTTCAGCCCCAGCACGGCGACAACGATCGCCATGCCCGGAAAGATCGCCATCCATGGCGCCACCACCATGCGGGTCTGCGCGTCGAACAGCATGCGGCCCCAGCTCGGCATTGGCGGTTGCGCACCCAGGCCGAGATAGGAAAGCCCGGCCTCGGCCAGGATACCCAGAGCGAACTGGATGGTGCCTTGCACCAGAAGCAGCGTGGCGATGTTGGGCAGCACATGTTCGATTGTGATCTGCGTGCTGCTCTTGCCGGCGGCGCGTGCGGCGAGAATGAACTCGCGCGGCCAGATCGCCAGCGCGCCGGCCCGGGCGACGCGCGCAAAGACCGGGATGTTGAAGATGCCGATGGCGATGATGGCGTTGACGGCGCCCGGCCCGAAGATGGCGGTGATCATGATCGCCGACAGCAAAGCCGGGAAGGCGAAGACGAGGTCGTTCAGCCGCATCAGCGCCTCGTCGACGAGGCCGCCGCGTGCCGCGGCAAAGGCGCCGAGCGGCACGCCGACCCCCATGCCGATGCCGACCGCGACCAGTGCCACGGCAATCGAATTGCGGGCGCCGACCATGACCATCGACAGGATGTCGCGGCCGAAATGGTCGGTGCCGAACCAGTGCGCCAGCGAGGGCGCTTGCGTCTTATCCGATATCACCAGTTTCGTGACGTCATAGGGCGTCCAGGCATAGGAGACGACAGCCATTGCCAGGATCAGCAGGGTGATGACGAAACCGGCAACGAAGGCGGTATTCCCGAACGCCTTGCCCAGGATGCTGCCGAACGTCTCTTCTGATATGTCGATGTGCAATGTCATTGCCGGCTTCTCAGGCGCGGATCGACGACCGCATAGGAAAGGTCGACCAGCAGATTGACGGCGATGACGGCGGCGACCAGCAGCATGACGACGCTTTCGACGACGATCAGGTCGCGCTGGGTGATCGCCTGGAACACCAGCCTGCCGAGGCCGGGCAGATAGAAAACATTCTCGATGATGATGGTGCCGGCAAGCAGGAAGGCGAACTGCAGGCCCAGAATGGTCAGCACCGGAATCATGGCGTTGCGCAGCGCGTGCCGCCACAGCACAGCTCGGTAGGGCAGACCCTTGGCGCGGGCGGTACGGATATAGTCCTCGTTCAGCACCTCGATCAGCGCCGAGCGGGTGACGCGCGCCAGAATCGCGGCTTGCGGCAAGGCAAGCGCCACTGCCGGCAGCAGCAGCGACTTCAAGGCTGGCCAGACGCCGGCACTCCAGCCGGGAAAGCCGCCAGCAGGAACCAGCCGCAGCCAGACGGCGAAGACATAGATCAGCATCAGCGCGAACCAGAAATTGGGCACGGCGACGCCAAGCTGTGCGGCGCCCATGGAAATCGTATCACCGGCCCGTCCACGCCGGCTGGCGGAAAACAGGCCGACGGGAATCGCGATGAGGGTGGAGAGCGCAAGCGCAATCAGCGCCAGCGGCAGCGAGACGGCCAGCCGCTCGCGCACCAGACCGATGACCGGCACCGAATAGGTGTAGGAGCGGCCGAAATCGAGGCTGAGCAGGCCGCCCGCCCAGTGCAGATAGCGCCAAGCTAACGGCGCGTTGAGGCCCATCTGGTTGCGCAGCAACTCGACCTGGTCGGCGCTGGCATTCATGCCCAGCATTAGCCGCACCGGATCGCCGGGCAGGATCTCCAGGACGGCGAACACCACCATGGAAGCCAGCACCAGCGTGGCGATGGCGATGGCGAGGCGTTTTAGGAGGTAGGCGGTCATGGAAGGTGAGGGATCACTCGCTCCACTTCACCTTGGTCAAATCATTGGCCTGGATCGGGGCGTTTTCCCACAGCCCTTGCAGCCTGGCGTCCCAGACGCCGATCTTCGGCAATTCATAGAGGAAGCCGACCACCGCATCGTCGGCCAGGATCTTCTGCGCTTGCCCCAGCAATTCTTTGCGCTTGGCTTCGTCGGAGGTGACGCCGAGATCGGCAATCACCTTGTCGAAGGCCGGGTTGTCGTAGTTGAAGTAATAATCCTTGCGCGAATAGATATCGATGTCGTTGGGCTCGGTGTGGGAGACGATCGTCAGGTCGTAATCCTTCTTGGTGAATACCTGGTCCAGCCACTGTGCCCATTCGACCGGAATGATTTCCAGATCGATGCCAACGTCGCGAAGCTGCGAGGCGATGATTTCGCCACCGAGACGGGCATAGGTGGGCGGCGGCAGTTTCAGCGTCGCCTTGAAGCCGTTCTCGAGGCCTGCCTCTTTCAGCAATTCCTTGGCCTTGGCGACATCATGCGGGTAGCGGCCGGTGAGGTCGACATAGTCCTTGTTGGCCGGCGACATATGCGAGCCGATCGGCTGGCCGAGGCCGGCCGAGGCGCCGTCGATGATGGCCTTGCGGTCGAGCGCGTAAGAGATCGCCTGCCTCACCTGCAGCTTGTCGAAAGGCGGCTTCTTGTTGTTGATCGACAGGATGGTCTCACCCTCGGTCGCGCCGATCACCACCTTGAAGCGCGGGTCGTCCTTGACCTGGGCGACGCTGTCGGCATCGAAGAACGGGAAAGCCTGGATGTCGCCCGAGAGCAGCGCCGGCACATAGGCCGCGGCATCCGGCACGATGCGAAACTCGGCCTTGTCGAGCGACGCCGGCGTGCCCCAGTAATTGTCCGATTTGACCAGCGTGATCGACGATCCCTTGGCCCAGCTCTGGAACTTGAACGGGCCGGTGCCGATCGGTTTCTCCTTGTTGGTGTCGGCAGATTCCGGCGCCACGATCACCGCGTCGCCCCAGCCCATATTGTAGAGGAACGAGCCCTGCGGGTTCTTCAGCGTGACCTTGACGGTTGCCGGATCGACGACGTCGACCTTGTCGATGGCGGCGAACAGCACCTTTTGCGCGTTGACCGAATTGTCGGCGCGGGCACGATCGAGCGAGAATTTCACGTCGGCGGCATCGAAGTCGGTGCCGTCATGGAATTTCACGCCGGTGTGCAGCTTGAAGGTGTAGACCTTGCCGTCATCGGAAATGGTCCAGCTTTCGGCCAGATCCGGCAGCACCTCGCCATTCGGCCCGATGCGCGTCAGGCCTTCGAACACATTGGCATAGAGAACCTCGTCGATCGCTGCGGCGGCACCGGCGGTCGGATCGAGATGCGGGGGTTCGAGCGGAATGCCGATGACCAGGTCGGTTCGCGCGGCGAACGCAGAGGTGCCGGCGGCCAGCGACAGCACCGCGGCCGCCAGAATGGTTTTCCACAATTTCATCGTGCAACTCCCCATGCGTTCAGACACGTGCTCGAACCCGAGTGATAGAAGCGTGATTTCGCCACGGAGTAAATTGCGTTTCGTTCTGCCCCTTGGCGTGGCCGGGAATGTTTTTATCCTGGCGACCGCATCGGCAGTCGAAGCTTGTCGCGGTGCGCACCTTATCCCGTGGCTGTGCCGCGCAGCAGCACGTTGAGCCCTATCGCCATCACCTTGGCCGATTCCACCATGTCCGATATGCCGACCCATTCGTCCGGCCGGTGGGCGAGGTCGAGAATGCCAGGCCCATAAGCGATGCAATCATAGATATGGCCGATGCGAGCTATGTGCTTCTGGTCATAGGTGCCGGGCGAAATGACGTAGTCGGGTTCGCGGTCGAAGATCGCCATGATGCCTTGCGCAACTGCCTTGACTACCGGCGCGTCGCGCTCGGTCATCAGCGGCAGCACTTCCATCACGTCGCGGATTTCATAGTCGAATTTTGTCCGCTCGCGCTTCAACCGGTCGAGAATGCCGGTCACTTCACCTTTGACGGTGTCGAGATCCTCCTCGAGCAGGAAACGGCGGTCGATGGTCATCCGGCAGGAGTCGGGCACGTTGGGCGACGGCAGGCCGGGCCGGAAATCCTCGGTCTGGCCGCCATGGATCGAATTGATGTTCATGGTCGAGCGTTTTGCCCCTTCGGGCACAACCGGCATGCGCGTCATCTTGCGGTCAAGCGCGGGAAACAACTCGTCCTCGAAAGCCCTTAACACGGCGCCCATGTGGCGCACCGCGTTGTCGCCGAGGAATGGCATGGAGCCATGTGCGATCTCGCCCTTGGTCTCGATTTCCGCCCACCAGACGCCGCGATGGCCAAGGCAGATGCGGTCCTTGTTGAGCGGCTCGGGGATGATGACGTGGTCGACCCTGGGTTTCGAGAAGTAGCCGAGCCCGGCCAGATGGGCGACGCCGCCGAAGCCGCCGGATTCTTCGTCCACCGTGCCCGATATCTCGATGGCGCCGGGAAAGTCGGGGAATACTTCCATGAAGGCCTCGACGGCGATGATGGAGGCGGCGAGCCCGCCTTTCATGTCGCAGGCGCCGCGGCCGTAGACCTTGCCGTCCTTGACGATGCCGGCGAAGGGATCGACGGTCCAACCATCGCCGGCTTCGACGACGTCGATATGCGAGTTGAAGTGGACGCAGGCGCCCGGAGAGCGTCCGTCAAATCGCGCGACGACATTGATACGCGGATAGCGATCCGTATCGCCGGGCGCGCCTTCGGCGCGGATGAATTCCGTTTCGAAGCCGCGCTTCTTCAGCCGCGCACCGATGTATTCGGCGCATGGCCCGTAGGCTTCGCCGGGCGGATTGATGGTCGGAAAACGGATGAGGTCGGTGGTCAGCGCAACGACGGCGTCGCGCCTGCTGTCGATTGCCTTGAGGAGTCGCTCGTTCATACGACGAGTTGAGCAGCGATATCAGCGATTTTGCAAGCCCGCTGGTGATCAGGCCCGTGCGGCGTGTCGTTGCGGCAACTATCGCGGGAAATCGTTCAAATTCGCTGCTTTGAATTGGCCAATTGGTCAACGAGTGTGTGTTACTTCATTCACCTGCCATTAAAATGATGAAAAACACCGTGATGGCAGGCAGGCAAGGGGCAATCAAAGGGGTTTGATCGCATGAAAAAGACAGTTCTCATGGCGGCTATGTTTGTCGCGATGCTGTTCAGCGCTTCGGGGCAGGGCTGGGCAGCCAGCCTCGTGGCGAACATAGACGTATCTTCGCAGACGATGACGGTCCGGTATGGCCTGTCGGTTTACCGGTGGAGCGTGTCGACCGCGCGCACCGGCTATTTCACGCCGCGTGGCACGTACCGGCCGCAACGCACGGCCCGGATGTGGTATTCGCGCAAATATCATATGTCGCCGATGCCGTATTCCGTGTTCTTCCATGGCGGCTATGCCATCCATGGAACCGGTGCCGTCAGACAGCTCGGCCGCCCGGCTTCGCATGGCTGCGTGCGGCTGCACACGGCCAATGCGGCGGCCTTCTATGCGATGGTGCGGGAAGTGGGATTCGGTAACACGCGCATCGTCGTCACCAACTGAGCGCCTGATTTCGCCGGCTGGCGTAGAACGCTTGTTCTCGCCAGTTCAGGTGCTTGCGGCGGAAGCCGGCTTCGGGCGCGGTTTGCGGCGCCAGTTGCTGATCTCCCACCTTTTGTGGAACCACATCCACTGGCCGGGATCCTCGCGAACCCAGCGCTCGACCACGTCATTCAGCATCTGGGTGGTGGCGTGGACGTCGACGCTGCCGTCTGCGGTGCGCGGCAGAACCAGTCTGTCCTCGATCTCGAGCCGGAAGCGGTTGCCCGGCAGCCTGACGCAGCGCGCCGGATAGACGTCGCAGTCGTAGTGGCGGGCAAGGGTGGCCAGCACGCGATTGCTCTGGCAGGGACGGCCGAAGAATGTCGTCTCCAGTCCATTGGAGAATTTCTGGTCGACAAGGATGCCGATGTTGCCGCCGTTCTCCAGAACCCCGGCCAAGGCGAATGACGCGCCCGCCATGGATGGCAGCAACGAGCCCATGGTCGAGCGGCGCGTCGAGAGGATGTAGTCGGCGAGATAGGGATTGTTAGGCGGGCGAAACAGCGCAGTGATGTTCATGCCGAAAGTCGCGGCCGCCACCGGCAGCAATTCGAAATTACCGAGATGACCGGTGAAGACGATGTGCGGCTTCTCTTCGCTGGCTATTTCGACGAAGTGGTCAGCCCCCTTGACCTCGACGCGGCCGGGCTCGCTGGCCGCGGGGTCGTAGTCGAAGAGGGCGTCGAGAAAGATGTATTCCGCGGCCAAGCGAGCCATGTTGCCCCACATGTCGGAGGCGATCGCCTGGATTTCGGCTTCGCTCTTTTCCGGATAGGCCTTGCGCAGATTGTCGACGGCGACCTGATGGCGTCCAACCCGGGGGCCGACCAGGCGTGCGACGCGGTCGGCGAAATTCAGCGCACTGTCGGCCGGCAGCAGGCGCAGGACCGAGATGATCATCATCGCTGCCCGCGCCACCAGCCAGTAATTGAGCTGGCGCAGTTGCCTGCCGTAACGAAATTTGAGGTCCCGGCGGAACTTCTTGAATACAGAGGTCAAGGCTCTAGCCGACGCGCAGGATGATCTTGCCGAAAACGTCGCGGCCTTCCATGCGCTTCAGCGCGGCGTCAATACCGTCGAAGCCGACTTCGGTGTCGATGACGGGTGCGACCTGTCCCGCCGCCATTTTCTGCATGGCGTTGGCCATGTTTTCCATGCGGCAGCCAAAGGAGCCAAGCAGTTTCAATTGCTGCTGGAACAGCTGCATCAAATTGATCTGCGTCGACACGCCGGAGGTCGAACCGCAGGTCACCAGGCGGCCGCCACGCTTCAGGCACAGCATCGAGGCGGCGAATGTGTCGGCGCCGACATGTTCAAAGACGACGTCGACGCCCTTCTTCTTGGTCAGCTTGCGCACGACGCCCTCGAAACGGTCGTCGCGGTAGTTGATGACATGGTCGGCGCCGAGCGCCTTGGCCTTGTCGATCTTGTCGTTGGAGCCGACCGTAGTGATGATCGTGCAACCCATCCGCTTGGCCAACTGGATGGCCGCCGAGCCGATGCCGGATCCGCCGGCATGGATAAGGATGGTTTCGCCGGGTTGAAGCCTGGCGTTGTCGAACAGCATGTGCTCGACGGTGCCGAAGGTGACGGGCGCCACCGCCGCCCCGATGTCGGTCACGCCGGGCGGGGCAGGGACCAGCAGGCGGGCCGGCAGATTGATCTTCTCCTGCGCGAAACCGTCGAGATGGAAACCGTGCACGCC
>NZ_RZQT01000075.1:0-30417 GCF_003998485.1 Mesorhizobium sp. M7A.F.Ca.CA.001.04.2.1 | reverse complement strand
CCGCGCCAATGTCTGGAACATCGGCGCCGAGGGCCAGTTCACCATGGGCGCGATTGCGGCGAGCGGCGTCGGTCTTTTCTGGCCGAACCCGGACAGCGTGCTGCTGTTGCCGTTGATGTTCGTTGCCGGCATGGGCGCCGGCATGGCATGGGCGGCGATCCCTGCCTTCCTGCGCGCCCGCATGAACACCAACGAGATCCTGGTCACGCTGATGATGACCTACATCGCGACGCTGTTCCTGTCCTATCTCGTGCATGGACCGTGGCGCGATCCGGCCGGTTTCAACTACCCGCAGACGGCACTTCTGCCGACAGCCGCCCTGTTCGAATCCTTCGACCCGGCCTATCGGCTCAACCCTTCGATCTTCATCACCGTCGTCGCCGTGTTCGTGATGTGGCTGTTCACTGACCGCAGCTTCCTTGGCTACAAGATGTCGGTGAGCGGAGCGGCACCGCTTGCCGCCCGCTATGCCGGCTTTCGCGAATCTGCCGCCGTCTGGATCGGGCTGATGGCGGGTGGTGCGGCCGCCGGCATCGCCGGCATGGCGGAAGCCGCCGGGCCGCTCGGCCAGCTCTCGCCGCAGATTTCGCCCGGCTACGGTTTCGCGGCCATCATCGTTGCCTTCATCGGCCGGCTGAACGCCTTCGGCATCGTGCTTGGCGGGCTGTTGATGTCGCTGCTTTTCCTCGGCGGCGAAGGCGTGCAGATGACGCTGGGCCTGCCCTCGGCGCTGACGCGCATCTTCCAGGGCATCCTTCTGTTCTTCCTGCTCGCCGCCGACTTCTTCATTTTTTATCGCATCCGCCTGATACGGCCGGCCCGAGACACGCACGCGCTGGAGACAGCCTGATGGATTTGTTCATCGCCATCTTCACCGGCACCGTCATCGCCGCCACGCCGCTGATATTCGCTGCCCTCGGTGAACTCGTGGTGGAGAAGTCCGGCGTGCTCAACCTTGGCATCGAAGGCATGATGCTGATGGGCGCGGCATTGGCTTTCTGGGCCGTCACAGCGGGCTATCCAATGCCGGTTGCGATCCTTGCTGGCGCCCTGGCAGGTGCCGCCGCCTCGCTGCTGTTCGGCGTTCTGGCACTGAGCTTCCTCACCAATCAATATGCGGCCGGACTGGCGCTGGCCATCTTCGGTTCCGGCGTGTCGGCCTTCCTTGGCCGCGGCTTCGGCAGCGAGCCTATCGAGGCGCTGCACGGCATCAACGTCCCTGTTCTGTCCGATCTGCCGCTGATCGGTCCGTTGCTCTTCCGCTTCGATCCGATGGTCTACCTGGCTCTGGTGATGTTCGCTGCCATCAGCTGGTTTCTCTACCGCACGAAGGCCGGGCTGATCCTGCGAACGATCGGCGAGTCACCGCAGACATCGCATGCGATCGGCTATCCCGTGATCAGGATCCGCTACATGGCCGTGTTGTTTGGCGGGGCGATGGCTGGCCTGGCGGGCGCCTATCTGTCCGTCGCCTACACACCGCTCTGGGTCGAGAACATGACTGCCGGCAAAGGCTGGATCGCACTGGCGCTGGTGGTTTTCGCCACATGGCGCCCGCTGCGCATCCTGCTTGGCGCCTGGCTGTTCGGCGGCATGACGATCCTCCAGCTGCAGGGACAGGCGCTCGGACTGGAAGTGCCGTCCGAACTGCTCTCGGCCCTGCCCTATCTCGCGACAATCATCGTTCTGGTGCTGATCTCGCGAAACCGGCAAATGCTGGCGCTGCACTTCCCGGCTTCGCTAGCAAAGCCTTTCCGCCCGGCGGGTTGAGCAGCAGGGTCTATTCCCTGTTGTAGGGAATGCCGAGCGCCACGGGCTGATGGGTGCGCGACCGCAGGCCCGCAAGCAGCACAAGTGACGCCACATAGGGCAAGACGAGGAACAACTGGTGGGGGACAGGAATCCCCACCACTTGCGCATGGATGCCCAACGCCTCCAGAAACGCGAAGATGAAGATCGCTCCAACGATCCGGAACGGCATCCAGTTGCCGGCGATGATCGCGACCACGACCAGCCAGCCGCGGCCGGCAATGAGATCGGGAACGAACTTGTCCGAATAGCCAAGCATCAGGAAGGCGCCGCCGAAGCCGGACATCATGCTGCCGAACATGATCGCAAGGCACTGCCTGAGGCCGACGTGCAGGCCCTTGACGTCAAGCGCCTTCGGATTTTCGCCGACACAGCGCACCTCAAGGCCGTATTTCGTTCGGTAGAGAAAGAACCAGACGAGGATGGGCACCAGGAAGCTGACATAGGTCAGCAGGCGTTGGGAAAACAGCACCGGCCCCAGGATCGGAATATCCGACAGATAGGGGATCGGAACCTGGTCGAAGCCGATGAAGGTCGGCGCCTCGCGACCGCCAATATAGGCCTGGAACCAGAACAGCGTCACGCCCGATGCCAAGAGATTAAGGGCAAGGCCGGCTACGAATTGCTCGGCCTTCAAAACAATCGTGACGAACGACATGATCAGGCTGCTCGCGGCGCAGGCCAGGATGGCTATCGCCAGAGCCAGCCAAGGCGATCCGGTTGTTGAGGCAACCATGTAGGCGACAATGGCGCCAATCAGCATGGTGCCTTCGACAGCGATGTTCCAGATGCCCGCGCGCTGCGTGACAAGTTCGCCCATTGCCGAAAAAAGCAATGGCGTGGCAATGCGGACCATCGCCGCCAGGAGGCTTATCAGAAGCGGGCCCTGCAGCAGCTCAAGCATGGACTTCCCTCCTCACGATCTGAAGGCGCGTTGCGACGGCGGCACTGAGAAAGAACAAAAGCACCAGCCCTTCCATCGCCGACACCAGGCCTGCCGGCGTGCCACTCTTCAGCCGCATGTAGATCGTGCCGCTTTCCAGCGCGCCGAAGAACAGGGCGGCGATCATCACGCCGCTCGGGCGCAGTCCTCCCACCATGGCAACGACGATCCCCGAACTGCCGATGCCAAGCAGCGTCTCGGCACGCAGCCGGTGCGAGACACCGAAAAGCTCGCCGGCGCCAGCCAGTCCCGCCAGGGCCCCCGACATCAGCATGACGGTCAGCAGAAGCCGGCGCACATTTGTGCCGCGAAACGTCAGCGCGGTCGGGTTTGAGCCGAACGCGCGGATTTCGTAGCCCAGCGACGTCTTGTCGAGCAGCACCGCTGCGAATGCCGAGGCGGCGAGAGCGAACAGGAAGCCGACATGCAGCTTTCCCGCCCCAACGGACAAGAGGATCGGCCACTCCAGACTTGGATCGATGGGCGGCGACTGGTGATAGGATACGGTCACGCCTGTCGCCATCCAGGGGCCGCCATCGAGAAGGTAGGCGAGCAGGTACATGACGACGTAATTCAGCATCACCGTCGAAATGATCTCGCTGGTGCCGAACCTGGCTTTCAGTGCGCCGGCCAACAGGCCGAGCACGCCGCCGCCCGCCATTCCGGCCAGCGCGAGTGTGCAGACGGCCAGCCAGCCTGGCAATGGCGCTATCCAGAAACTCACCCAATAGGCGGCCATCGCGCCGGCGAACACCTGCCCCTCCTGGCCGATGTTCCAGATCTTGGCCCTGAATGCGAACACCGTGCCCAGCCCGACAAGCAACAGCGGGGTCGCCTTCGCCAGCGAACCGAGCAATGCGCCTTGGCTGCCGAATGCACCGACGATCAGGGCCGTGAAGGCCCTTGCAGGATCGCCGCCGGAAAGCCTCAGCAAAACAGCGGAAGCCAGGAGAGCACCTGACATCGCCGCCGAATAGCAGACGACGTTCCTTCCCAGGCTGCTGCCCGAGCGTCGTTGAAATGAAATCATTGAATTCCCTGCGTAAGCTGGCTGGCATCGCCTGCCATCATCATTCCAAGTTCGAGGAGGCTGGTCTCCTCGGGTCGCACGATGCCCATGATCCGGCCCTTGAACATGACCGCTATGCGATCGCAAAGGCGCAGCAGGTCTTCGAGTTCCTCTGAGGCGAGCAGGATCGCAAAGCCCGCGGCCCGCTTTTCCAGGATTTTCTCGTAGACGAATTCGGAGGCCGCAACGTCGAGCCCTCGCGTCGGCTGGTTGGCCAGCAACAGCCGCCGCGCATGCTGGAACTCGCGGGCAAGAATGACACGCTGCGCGTTGCCCCCCGACAGTCGCTCCACCGGGAGGTCCGCCGAGGCGGTCGCGACCTTGTATTCGTCGATCTTGCGCCTCGCCAACTCAGCCAGTTTGCGGCGATCGAGGAACGGACCGCGACAATATTCCGGCGATCGCTGCCAGCCGAGGACAAGGTTTTCGGCGGTTCCGAACTCCGGGATCAACCCTTCGAGGAAACGATCGTCCGGAATGAAACCCACGCCGCTGTCGAGAATCTGGCGAGACGTCGGCGCGGTGACCGGGCTTCCTTCCAGCGAGAAACCGCCCGATTGAAGCGCGCGGACTCCCATCAGTACCTCGAACAGTTCCTTCTGGCCGTTGCCGGCAACGCCAGCCAGCCCGAGAACCTCGTTGGCAGCGACGGTAAACGTCACGTCCTTGAGGACATCCTCGCCCCATTCGCCAACCGCCGACACCTTTTCGACCGAGAGGATTTCTCCCGCCGGCGTGACGGAATTGTCCCTGACGTTTTTCGTCACCTTGTGCCCGACCATGAGGGCGGTAATCGCCTCGGCTGTCGTATTGGCGGTGTCCACCGTAGCGACGACCTTGCCTTTGCGCAGGATGGTGACCCTGTCGGATTGCATCACCTCGCGCAGCTTGTGACTGATCAGGACAATCGACAATCCACGCTTGCGCATCCCATCAAGGATGACGAAGAGCTGGTCGGATTGCTGCGGCGTCAGGACCGCCGTCGGTTCGTCCAGGATCAGCAGCTCGGCACCGAAATAGAGTGCTTTGAGGATTTCCACCCATTGCTGTTCACCGACCGACAATTGCCAGATTTCGCGATCGAGGTCGATGTCGATGCCGCAGTCCCTGCAGAGGCCGAGAACCCTGCGGCGGGCATCGGCCTTCCTCAGCAGCAACCCGACATCGGCACTGCCGACGATGATGTTTTCGAGCACGGTGAAGTTCGACACCAGCACGAAATGCTGGTGAACCATGCCGATGCCTAACCGCAAGGCATCGCCGGGAGAGTTCAATTCCACCACCTCGCCCTTGAAGCGTATCTCGCCGCTATCGGCTTTGTAGTAGCCGTAGAGGCAGGACGACAGCGTCGACTTGCCTGCCCCGTTTTCACCGAAAAGGCAGTGGATCTCACCCTTGCGGATATCGAGATTAACCCCGTCATTGGCAATGACGCTGCCAAATCGCTTGGTAAGGTTCTGAACGTTCAGCAGGTCTTCCATTGGGTCGCACCGGGCTGCCTGGTTGATGTGTCTTACTTCACCTCGGCGGTGTTGAGCGGAACGACAAACTTGCCGGAAAGAATCTCCTGCCGCTTGGCAGATATTTCGCCCTTCACCGCCTGCGGGATCTTGCCGTCGAAATCATGATAGGGTGCGATGTCGGTGCCGCCTTCGGCCATCGAAAACCATTTCGGTTCGGCGTTGCCATTGAATTGCGCACCGGCCTTGTGTTTCAGCCATTCGCCGATGATCCAGTTGAGATCGGGCTTCCAGCTGATGATGGCGCTGGACGCAATGGCGTCGGGCGCGACCTTGCTCTGGTCGTTGATGTTGGCGAAGCACATGATCTTGTGCTCCTGGCAGGGCTTGAAATTGTCGGTCAGCATGAAAACGACGTCGGCGCCGGCCGCGATCTGCACATTGGCATGCTCAGCCGCCAGCGCATTGTCGGACCACGAGCCGATGAACGAAAGCCGATGCTGGATGTCCGGCCTGATCGACTTTGCACCCTCGAAGAACGCATTGATCTGGTCGTTGACGTCATTGGCTGGAAAGGTGCCGACGATGCCGACCATGCCTGTCTTGGTGGTATGGCCAGCCAGCATCCCAAGCAGGTAGGAAGGCTCATGCAGCCGCTTGTAGATCCAGTATTGATTTGGCCCGGCTGGGTGATTGCCGGAGCCGGTGACAACAAACATCAGGTCGGGGAACTCGACGCTCAGCTTCTGGACCTGGTCCGAATAGGTGCCATGGCCCCAGATGATGTCGTATTCACCACTCTCTGCGTAGAAACGCATGGCGTTCTCAGCATCGTCTCCGTACAGCGGATCGGTATGTTCCCATGCAATCTCCAGCCCCTCGGGCCTTTCCTGTTTCAGTTGCTCAAGCGCGTCGAGCAGCGTCCGGTCCCAGCCGACGTCAGGCAGGTCCTGCAGGATAACAGCCAGTTTCAGCGTCTTTGGGACATCCGCGAATGAGCGTACAAGCCCCGACAGAAGCAGGGCGCCCGCCGTGCCCAGGATTGCCGTGCGTCGCGTAATGGTATTCGTCATCGCTTGATCCTCTCATTCCAGTCCGAGAACTGTCCAATGCCGCCTTGTCGTCATCCGGATGTTCTTGTCTTTTCCGGTTGCCTACTTGGAGGCGGCGATCGCCTGGACAACGTCCCCATGGCGTTGTTGGCAGCCGGTCTTCCGGCTTAGGTCCGAAACTTCCACGGCGAAGGTCGGCTAACAATGGCTGCGATTTCTTTCGCGCATATCCACAATTAATCATGTCCGAAAATGCGCCCATGACTAGAGCATAGTGCCGAAAAGTGTGAAGCGGTTTTCACGGACAAACGGAAACCGTTTGTCCAGACATCATGCTCTATCTCTTTGATCTAGAGGCGGATTCCGATTTCAGGTCGATTCGACCTGAAATCATCCGGCTCTAGTGTGCGCCGATACCGTTGCCGGCCACGACGCCATAACGCAGGCCCCTTTCGCGCAGCCAGCGGCGGTAGGCGGCCGACGCGGCGTCGGCGCGGATCGGCACCTCGGAACGGGGATCCAGCGGCAGCCTCTTCGGAACCTGATTCTCCAGGATCGGCTTGTCCTGACCCAGGATGGTCTGATGAAATCGCCTCAGCGTCGCGAGGTCGCGGATCTCATCCAGCAAGCAGATGACGATATGGACGAGCACCCAGTCCTCTTCGACCGGCTGTCCGAACAGCGCGATGACGTCGCGTCGGTCGCGTTGCCGAGACCCCGTCTTGTAAAGGACGGCGCAGAACGGGTGCGGCACCCGGTAAATGTATTCCGTATCGGCCCCTGTCGTCGAACCCGCATTCGCCTGCGGCTGGTAGAACTCGCAATCGGTGACCATTATTTCGGGTGGCTCGGCCGAAACCTGCACTTTGTAAGGCTTGACCTCGGTGTGCGGCTCCTCGCCGAGAATGCCGGTGTGGACGAATGGGAAATGCCCCATGTCGAGAAAGTTCTCGACGGCCCTGGGCGCCGATACGTTTACCCTTACGACGCCCTGGATGATGTGGCGGCGATCGGCTTCGGAAAATTCCGGAATCTCGAACAGGTCGCGCTCCGGCGTGCCGAGCGTCGTCCAGACATAGCCGAACCGCTCGATGACAGGTAGCTCTGTTTGGGCAGCTTCGACGGTAGCGTGGCCTTGCCAGACGGCGGCCTTGCCCTCGCGCCGGCCAACGGCAATCGGCTCACCGAGCAGGACCGTCCTCACCGCCCGATCGATCGGCAAGTCCTCGACACAGGCGACGACATGCCAGTCGTTGAGCGCAACGGGATCGAGATGAGAGAAATTGCTCATGGTGCTGTCCAGCCTGGAATGTCTGTTGTCGGTGAACGGATCTGCCCAAGGCGCGACCGGCAACCAGGTTGCAAGACATCGGTCCGTTGCCTGACGCCGGATCAACCCTGATTGCCCGACAATTCATCTGTGCCTGGAAAACCGCCATGTCCGCTCTTGAGGAAAGCATATCGCCAGTTCACCCGCCCGGTTCTGGAGGCAATGCTTGCCTCGTCATCCGGAGGCACGTGGGCAACCATCAGGCGTTGCGCTTCTGCTCTCGGAGTTCGGTCGGTGAACAGTCGAACGCCAGCTTGACCTGCCGCGAGAAATGATAGGGGTTCTTGTAGCCGACCTGGTAGGCGATCTCGCTGATCGACAGTCCTGTCCGCTGCAGCAGATGCGTGCCGTAATCGAGGCGGCAACGCCACAGATATTTGGCCGGCGTCATGCCGAGATGTTTCTTGAACGCCGAGACCAGATATTGCGGGCTGACGCGCACCTGCTGCGCCACCCGCTCGATCGACAGATCGGCGGCAAAGTTCTCTTCGAGGAAACGGCGTGCCTGCAGGATCGTCTGCGGGATCGGCCGCTCCGCCTCGATCACCTCGGCCTCGTAGATGAAGGCGTGGAGCAAGGCGTTGGTCAGCGACTCGCGAACACCACTGCGGCCGCCACGCTCGCCGAGGCCAAGATCGACACCCAACTGCATGAGGGTGTGGACCATCGGCGAGGCGACGATGAACGGCGCGAACTTCTCGCGCTCCTTGTACAGCCACGCCGCGTTCTGCGGCCGGCCATCGCACCAGCTGACATGGGTCAGCGTTTCCGGCGCCACCGACGTCATGTAGCGATCACGCGTGAGCGACAGAGCACATTGTCCTGCCTCCAGTTGCAGGACGCTGTCATCCGCCTCGAGCGTCAGGGATCCGACGTGGACAAGCATGAAGGCCAGATAGTCGCCACCGATCGGCCCGTAGTCGCCGCCATTCTCATAGGTTAGTTCGCCGAAGGTGTTCTCGCGGCTAAGGTCGATCGGTGGCAGGCGCATATCGGCTTCCCCCTGTCAGACTGCCGGTGCCATGCAAATGAAGTCGATCCGCGTTCCGGCTGCGTCTCCAATTGTCGAAGCTATGGCCTCGTGACGCAAGATACCGCCAATCAACCTGCTCATGGCGGCAGAACGATGCTTCCACGCGCACAGGCCCAGGCTAGCCGAGGCGATCCGCCAGGCGATCTCCAGAGAGGCCGCCCTTGAACGCTCGCTGGTCAACGGCTTGTCGAGATCGACGTCGAGCCGCGCTGGCCAGTCCCGCCTGCGCAGAGAGGTTCGTCCACCTCCTCCTCTTCGTCTTCACTCGGGTGGGATCACACTGGTGGACATAGCCGGAATGAAGGGCGCCTTGGTCAAAGGCGCCCTTCGCATCGGCGGCGCGCTTCGGTCCTGGAGGTACGGACTCAAGCATTTTGAGAGGAGCCACCCGATGAGCTCACTGGGCCGGCTTGCCCAGCGAGCATTCGTATATTTCGGCGAAGTGCTACAACAATCCGCTAGAAGTCGCGCTGGAAGCGGAGGAGGCCGCCGACGCTATTCTCTTTCGTAGCGCCGACCCAGTTACGGTTATCAATCTGGCCAAACTTGCCATCGTGGTTATAGTCAACTTCGGCCGTGACCGTGAAGCCGGGGACGACATCGTAGGCAAGGTTTGCCGCGACACCGTAATTCTTGTCATCGTCAGCGGAAACCTGGAGATTGAACGAGGTCTTCTCGTTGAACTTGTAGGTGCCGCCTCCCCAGACTGTCCAGTTGCCGCCCCACTGCTTATAGAAGTTGCGGTCGATGTTCTTGTCGGTGCCGTAACCGGCCATCAAGAACAGAGACAGAGCGCTCGAAGCGTTCACGTCCAAGCGAACCTTGCCGGCATATTCTTCGAAGGTGCTGTCATAAGCAGCGACGCCCGTGATCGCGCCCCAGCCCTGCGTGTACTTCACGCCGCCGACGACATGCGGGACATAGCTGTCGATCGTGTCGTAACCCGAACTGATGTACGTGAAAGGCGGGACGCCGGTCGGGCCAGCGCTGCCGCTACCTTCTTCGAGGGAAACCACGCCCGACAAACCGTTGCCGAGGTCGAAGTAGTACTGGACGACGTTGCTGTCGAAGCCGCCATAGGGGACGATCGTGTCGTTGATGACGTTGCCGGCGTAACCGATGAAGGTGTCGAAGGCCGGGTCGTCCTTACCGACGCGCAGACCACCGAGCTGGATCCAGGCGAAGTTCAGCGTAATGCCCGTGTTGCGGGCCTGCCAGTTGTTGCGGCTGTCGTTGGTCGTGGCCTGGTTGGCATAGTCGCCGAAGCTGTTGCCGAAGTTGAAGCGGGTCTCGGTGTAGGTCTTCAACGTGCCGAGTTCGGTTTCCTGGCCGGTCCAGGTCTTCAGGTTGAAGCGGGCATTCTTCCAGTAGGTCGAGTGGTCGTCTTCGCCCATGCTGTCAGGAACGTGATTGACGCCATCGAACGAACCGGCATCACCCACGCCGACGTCGTAGCGGACATAGCCGCCGATGCGCAGGCAGGTTTCGGTGCCGGGGATGTAGAAGTAACCAGCGCCGTAGACGTCGCAGATCTTGACGTATTCAGCGGGTTCCGGCTCGGCAACAACGACGGCGTCGGCGGCGCACGCACCGGAAACTGCGATCAGAGCCGCAGCTGAGCCGAAAAGAAGGCTCTTGATGTTCATTTTCCTCTCCATTCAAAAGATCAAAAAAAGCCAGGGTATCTTTCGAGGCTGGCAACCCGCTCCCCGGAAAACGCCGCACCCATGGATCCAAGCTCCTCCTGCCGTCCGCAGCCGAAGGCGCCACTTCCGTCAATCGACGGAAATTGCTTGCAAAATGGCTCGGACGACAAACTTGGCGGTGGATGTATGCGGTGATTTCGCGATGACGTTAGGACAGGCGCAACTCGTCACGAATGGCGCTGCTACGCAAAACCATATCTGTGGCTAATGCCCTGTCCGCGGCAGCCATGTATCTGCCTGTGGCGCGCTCCCCGGACGGTCAACCGGGTCTGGGCTCGTAGATCGGGAATGCCTCGCAAAGCTCCTCGACCGACCGCCGAGCCGCCTTCTCCTGTTCGGCGCCCCATTGCGTTCCGACCGCATCCAGCACGTCGGCTATGAGATTGCCGACACGGGCAAACTCGCCCTCGCCGAAACCGCGCGTGGTGGCGGCCGGTGTGCCCAGCCGTATACCGGAGGTGACGGCAGGCGGCGCCGGATCGAAAGGAATGCCGTTCTTGTTGCAGGTCAGCCCTGCCCTGCCCAACGCCTCCTCCGCGTCCTTGCCGGACAGGCCCTTGCCGCGCAGGTCGACCAGCAGCAGATGCGTATCGGTTCCGCCGGAGACAATGTCGAATCCGCGCTCGCCAAGCGTCGCGGCCAGCTTTCTGGCATTCGCCACCATCTGCCGGGCATAGGTCTTGAACCCGTCCTCCAAGGCTTCACCCAGGGCAACGGCCTTGGCAGCAATGACATGCATCAGCGGGCCTCCCTGCAGGCCAGGGAACACCGCCGAATTCAGCTTCTTGGCGATGTCCTGGTTGTTGGTCAGGATCATGCCGCCGCGCGGGCCGCGCAGCGTCTTGTGCGTCGTGGTGGTGACGATATCGGCGACCTCCACCGGGTTGGGATGCACGCCGCCGGCGACCAGGCCGGCGAAATGCGCCATGTCGACCATCATCAGCGCGCCGACGGCATCGGCGATCGCCCGGATGCGCTTGAAGTCGATGATGCGCGGATAGGCCGATCCACCCGCGATAATCAGCTTTGGCCGTGTTTCCCGCGCCTTGGCCTCCAGCTCCTCATAGTCGATAAGGCAGTCGCTCTGGCGCACGCCGTATTGCACGGCGTTGAACCATTTTCCCGACAGTGTCGGCCGGGCACCGTGCGTCAGATGCCCGCCGGCGGCGAGCGACAGACCCATGAAGGTGTCGCTCGGCTTCAGCATGGCGAGCATCACCGCGCCATTGGCCTGGGCGCCGGAATGCGGCTGCACATTGGCGTGCGCCGCGCCAAACAGCCGGCAGGCCCTGTCGATGGCAGCCGCTTCGGCCAGATCGACATATTGGCAGCCGCCGTAGTAGCGGTGCCCCGGATAGCCCTCGGCATATTTGTTGGTCATCACCGAGCCTTGTGCCTCCAGCACAGCCGGCGAAACGATATTTTCGGATGCGATCAGCTCGATTTCGGACCGCTGCCGGCCCATCTCGCGTGCAATCGCATCGGCGACCACCGCATCCTGGAGCTTGAGGTTCCTCTGGAAAAAACCGGTCATTCTGCTCGTCTCCTGGCGGCAAAAGGCGGACACGGTTTTCGGCGTCGCCATTGCCTGGTGTTGGAATTGAAACGGGGAGCTAGTTCACCGCGTCAGGCGGGGTGCGGCCTTCGAAGAAGGCCGACAGATTGTCGATCACCCGCATGCCCATTGCGATGCGCGTTTCGCTGGTGGCGCTACCCAGATGGGGCAGCAGCACGACATCTTCACGCTCCGTCAAGGCGCGCGGCACAGACGGCTCCGTCTCGAACACGTCGAGCCCGGCACCAGTAATCCGACGCTCACGCAGCGCCTGGACCAGTGCGTCCTCATCCACCACATCGCCGCGCGCGGTGTTGATCAGGAAGGCTGATTTCTTCATCCGGGCAAGACGACGTTCGTTGATGAGGCGGGTGTTTTCGCCACCGCCCGGACAATGCAGCGACACGAAATCCGAGGCCGCTAGCACCTCGTCCACAGTCGCCAGCTGCCGCGCCGGCATGCCGGGGTGGGGAACCGGCTGGCTGTCGAAGAAGACGACCTCCATGCCGAAGCCGAAGTGACAGCGCCTGGCCATGGCCTGGCCGATCCTTCCCATGCCGATGATGCCGACGGTCTTGCCGCTGACCTGGGTGCCGCAGAGATGCGTCGGCCGCCAGCCGGTCCATTTGCCGGAGCGCAGCTCGCGCTCGCCCTCTCCGGCACGGCGCGCGCACATCAAAAGCAGCGTCATGGCGAGATCGGCGGTGGCATCGGTCAACACGGCGGGCGTGTTGGTGACGATCAGCCCTGCTGCGCTGGCAGCGGCAATGTCGATGTGGTTGAAGCCGACACCGAAATTGCCAAGTATTCTTGCCCTGACCCCGCCTGCAAAGAGATCCGCGCCAAGCCGGTCGGTTACGGTCGGCAGCACGGCATCGGCAAGCAGCAGGGCCTGGCGAAGCTCTTGTTGCTCATAGGGCCGATCGGCTTCATTCAGCGTGACATCGAAATGGTCGCCAAGGCGCTGTTCGACCTCATGCGGCCAGCGCCGGGTAACGATTACCTTCGGTTTGCTCATGGCTACGATCCTCTCAAGCCGCGCGTTCGTGCCGCGGCTGCAGGGTCCGGCCGATCTCGGCGCGGTACCATTCCTGCGCAGCGGCAACACCGGAGCCGGCCTCGATTCGGGCTCCGGCGTCGCGTAACGACATTTCCGCCGAGGCCAGGGCGGCGAGGCACATGACCTCGTTGAGGTCGCCGAGATGGCCGATGCGGAACACGCGGCCAGCCACCTTGCTGAGGCCCGCGCCGAAGGATGTGCGATATCTGGAATATCCGTTGGCGATGACCTGTCTGGCATCGACGTCCTCGGAGACGACGATCGCCGAAACCGTATCCGACCACCATTTTTCCTCGTTGGCGCAGAGCTTTAGTCCCCACGCATGCACGCCGCGGCGCACACCTTCGGCGAGCCGGTGGTGCCGGGCAAAAATCTGCTCCAGTCCCTCGGCAAAGATAAGGTCGAGGCTGGCTCTCAGGCCAAGCAGCAACTGCGTTGGCGGCGTATAGGGGAAGAAGCCGGTCTTGGACGAAGCCTGCATATCCTCGAAGCTGAAATAGCAACGCTCCATGCGCGACTGCTTGTGCGCTTCCAGACCCTTGGCGCTCACCGCCAGGATGCCGAGACCGGCAGGCAGCATCAGCCCTTTCTGCGAACCGGTGATGGCGAGGTCGACGCCCCATTCGTCCATCCGGAAATCGATCGAGCCGATCGAGCTGACGCCGTCGACGAACAGCAGCGCATCGTGAGCCGTTTCGTCGAGCGCGGCACGCACGCCGGCGACGTCGGACGTCACGCCGGTCGCGGTCTCGTTGTGGGTGGCGAATACCGCCTTGATCTTGCTGCCCTTGTCGTCGCCCAGCCGTTGCCGATAGGCGTCGAGCGGAACCCCCTCACCCCATTCGACATCGATGCAATCGACCTCAAGTCCAAGGCGCTCGGCCATATCGACCCACAGGTGCGAGAACTGGCCGAAACGCGACATCAGCACCCGGTCGCCACGATTGAGCGTGTTGGAGATCGCCGCTTCCCAGGCACCGGTGCCTGAGCCCGGAAAGATGAAGACGCTGCCGGTCTCGGTCTTGAATATCCGCTTCAGGTCGCGAAACAAGGGCAGCACCAGTTCCGGAAAATCCGGTGCGCGCATATCCTGCATCGGCACGTTCATGGCCCGCCGCACAGCGTCGGGAATGTTGGTCGGACCCGGGATAAAGAGATGCGCCGTTCCATTTTTCATGATCTGGTTCTCCTGTTGATATGAGCATCGCCACACACGGGTCGGTGTTGCCGCCTTACGCGAACACAACCGTTTTTCGTCCGTTGATCATGACGCGGGCTTCGAGGTGCCGTTTGATGGCACGCGCCAGAACGCGGCTTTCGATGTCACGGCCGGTCGCGATAAAATCCTCGACGCTCATGGAATGCGTTACCCGCTCGGTTTCCTGCTCGATGATCGGCCCCTCGTCGAGTTGGGCGGTCACATAGTGAGCCGTGGCGCCGATCAGCTTCACTCCGTGCTCGAAAGCCTGGTGATACGGCCGCGCGCCCTTGAAGCTTGGCAGGAACGAATGGTGGATGTTGATGACCTTGCCGAACAGGCGCCCCGCGAGGTCGTCGGAATACACTTGCATGTAGCGAGCCAGGACGACGAGGTCGGCGCCGACGTCCTCGATCACCGCCAGTATCCGGCCTTCCTGTTCCTGCTTGTTCTCCTTCGAGATGGGCAAGACGTGGTAGGGAATGCCAGCCCATGCCGCAGTTTCGCGGCTGTCTTCGTGGTTGGAGATGATCGCTGCAACCTCGGCTTCGAGCCAGCCAACACGGATCTGGTAGATGAGGTGAAGCAATGCATGGTCAAACTTCGAGACCATGATGACGATTTTCGGCCGACGGCTCCGCTCAAGCAGGCGGCTGCTCAGGCCGAAGCGATTCACCACAGGCGCAAGTCCCTTGGTGATGGCATCGGCAGACACCCAGGCGGGCGCCGAAAAGGCAATGCGCATGAAGAAACGGTTCGAGGCCCTGTCCCAATGCTGGCTGCTTTCAGCAATGTTCGTGCCAAGGTTGGCGAGTTCGGTCGTCACTGCCGCCACGATCCCGGCCTGGTCTTCGCAGGACAGCGTCAGAATGAAAGACAGTCGAAGCGCTGCACAATTCATCGTTCGTTGACCCGCAGCCAGCACGCCTCGCGATAATCGGCGAACCAGGCAAGCGTCTTTTCCCATCCGCCGAATGGGAAGAAATGGAGGTGTAGTGGCGCGGTCGGCGCCGGGTAGCTTGCCGCCATGGTTTGTAAGATCTCGGCTGGGTTCCGGTCGGCCACGATGTTGAAGAGGCCGCTGGCGGAACGCCGCAGCGCCGCGATCGAAGGGCCGACACCGCACATCATGGCGAACCGGATGAGTTTGGTAAGGCTGGTCACACCGGCCAGACCAACATGAACCGGCAGCCCGGGATGCGCCGTATGCAGACTGCTCGCCCAGGCGGCGATCATGTCGCCATCGAAGGCGAATTGCGATACGACCCTGGCTTCCAGCGACCGCTCGGCACAGATCTCGAGCTTGCGCCGCAATGCGTCCGTCAGCACGGCTTCGACGATGCTTGGATGCCCTTCCGGATAGCCGGCGACGAAGGCGGTTCGTATCGCACTGTCTTTGACCACGGGATGGGCGAGCAACTGGGTTGCCTCTCCCAACGGCCCCGGAAAGAGAGCCGGATTGCCGCCAAGAAAGAGCGCTTCGCTTATCCCGTTTCGACTGTGGGCGGTGGCAAGATCGACATAGTCCTGCTCCGAATTGAAGTTCCGCGCGCCCAGATGTGGCACCGGCACAAAACCCAACTCCTTGATCCGGCGCGCTGCTTCGATTTGCAAAGCCTCGGGCTTGCCGGGAAGGTGAGTAAGAAAGACGCGCGAGCCAAGCGGGAAGCAGTCGGCTGGTGGCGCAAAGGTGCGTGCCTGCGCCGGTGCCAGTTCGATCGACACCTCCGCGTCGAACGCAAATGTAGCCGAACCTCGCGTCTGGATAAGCTCTTGGCGCATGTCGTTCATGATCTTTCCAGGTCTCTCCCGACCAGCTTCACGATTTCGCGGCACCGTAGGCCGCGGCAATGGGAGCCGGGCAGACCAGCTGCCCGGCTTGTCGTCACGGGAGGATGCAACGACAGGACTCTCAGTTCTGAAACAGCGTTTCGCTAGTTGGCGGCGCGTTTGAGCGACAGGAACGGCAGCCCCACGACATGCGCCCTGACATCGGCCGCCACGCCGTCCTTGTTCCACTTCAGCGTGAGCTCGGTGCCGGTCTCGGCGGCCTCACGCCGCAGATGGCCGAAGCCGATCATCCTGCCGGTCGAAGGTGACCAGGCGACGCTGCTGGCGTGCCCAACTTCCTTCCCGCCGCGAAAGGCTTTCAGCGGATACCACTGCACGCGCCGCAGATTTCCGGGCGCATTGCTCTCAAGCCCCTTGCCGTCGAGGGCTTGCGACCAGTCGATGTCGAGCCCGACGAGCTGGCGATGGTCACCCGTGTTCGACATGCGCTGCAGCGCGGCCTTGCCGATGAAATCGGCCTTGCGAAAGTCGACCAGCCGGCCCAGGCCGAGGTCGAAGGGCGACGCACGATACTTTCCAGCTGCCTGAATGCCGGCGCCGCCATGGTCTGGGCCGGCACTTGTATAGTCGTAGCCAACGATCAGCAGCCCGGCTTCGAGACGTGCTATGTCGAGCGCCCAGGCGCCGGCAGGAAGGATGCCAAAAGGCTTGCCTGCCGCCTCGACCGCGTCCCACACGGCGGCGCCGTCATCCGCCTTGACCCACAATTCATAGCCATGCTCGCCGGTAAAACCCTGGCGCAGGATCTCGACCCGTCTGCCGGCAATTGTGACGATGGCCAAGCGAGAGAACGGCAATTCCTGCACGGACTTGGTGACAGCCTCCAGCACTTCGCGGGAACGCGGTCCCTGCAAGGTGAGGATGCCGTAGCTATCGGATATGTCGGTGACACGGACGTCGAGGCCTTCGGCATGCTGCTTCCACCAGGAAAGGCCGGGATCGGCGGAAACGCGGAAGGTGGTTTCATCCATGCGGAAAACCAGACCGTCGCCGACGACATGGCCGTTCTCGTCGCACCACGGTGCATAGTAGATCTGGCCGACCTGCAGCTTCTTGATGTCGCGCGGGATGAGCGCATCCATCATCCTCTCGGCATCCGGACCGGCAATGACATATTTCGACAGTGGTGACATGTCGCCCATGGCCACCCTGTTGCGGATAGCCGCCAGTTCCTCGACCATATCGGAGTAGCAATCGACGACCATGTTCCTGTCCCAGCGCATCCAGAGTGCGTTCTGGTTCAGTGGCGCCGTCCGTTCGACGAAGGGCGTGCCGCGAAAGGCGACATGGGCATCTGCCACCACGCTCAGGCCGGACGTGAATTTGATGTCGTTCATTCCAGGTCTCCTCCCAGTCGCAAGGCACTTTGCTGCGACATTCGACGACAACGGGTGAGGAACAGCGCACCTCGCGCCATGGAAACGAAACCATCCAAGCGCAGACCGCAGGGACGGCTTCCTGCGAGCAGCAACCCGCTCAGTCAGATGTCTCTTGCCTCATCCGTATCTTGGGTGAGACTTTCACTTCGCAGCGTTTTTCGGAATGCCCCCGGTTGCCGACGGCATACCCGCAGTTCAACCTGAATATTTGAAGCCGCCGTCGGATTGCTTTCGCTGTCAGCCTTCACCGGCAAATGCTCGCTTGCGGTCGACCAGGTAACGCCGTCGCACCGCACAAGCTCGGCCCGTTCAGCCGTAGCATCGAAGCCTGAATTGGCAGCTCGACGCGTGGGGGAAAGGCGGTAGCGCGCTGGCGCTACCAAATTTCTCACCCAGGAGTGCGGTGAGACGTCCGGCGATTTCGACTTCGATTCCGCGGATCATCGTGCGATCGAATGCTGGCATTTCAACCAGGTCCAGCATCGCCTCCGCAGAATCGTCAGCCGGCCTGCTACGCTGCGAGGGAGCCCGCCGGTCCGTCGTAGATTATAGCAATATGTATATTAGCTATTACTTGACAATCGATGTGGGCTCTGGTTTCCTGATTTTACGGGTATTTAACCAAGTTCGTTGCGTTTTTTACGGACGGTGTTCGCATGTCAACAGTGGTTGTCGCGGACCCGCGGGGGGTATATCTCGCCGGTCTGGAATGGGTGTTGCTGAAGGCTGGACACGATGTTGTCGCCCAGTGTCGCCGCCCTGTGGACGTTCTCGCTCATGTGGAGCGCCATCAGCCTGATATGGTCATCGTAGGCGTGGATCTCGCGGATCAGCAGACATCAGGTCTTTCCTCACGGCTGAAGGCCGGCAACAGCACTCTCGGCATCATCTTCATCGTGCAGCCAACCGGCAGGCTCGATGTCAGGGAAATACAGACGCTCGACGTCGATGGCCTGTTTCTGGACGGCATCAGCCACCGCTTTCTCATCGAATGCGTGAATGCGGTGGCGGCGGGCAAGAAGTGGATCGACAACAAGATCGTCCAGCAGCTGCTGATGCCCGGCTCGCAGCCGCAGCCAATGTCCCGGCTGACCGGGCGGGAGACCGAAATCGCCGATCTCGTCTCGCGCGGGCTGCGCAACAAGACCATCGCGCAGCGGCTGCATTTATCCGAAGGCACGGTGAAGATGCACCTGCATCACGTCTACGAGAAGTTGCACCTAGGCGGCCGGGCGGAACTGGCCTGGATGACGCACGGCAAAGCCGCCGAGCGTCCTGGAATGGGCCGAACCGGCCTGCTCTGAACACTCTCCACTCGCACCGACATTGTACGCACGGCAACGGCCGCAGAGCCGTCTGACGGCATCTGGCGCGTGCCTGCGCGACCTCTCGGCGCGCCCTCCAGCCAATCTATCCAAAGATATATATCGTTCGATCAGGTGCGGACATTGGCCACAATACTATCGAAGCGGGAATGGACGCGTCCTCTTCATTGGCGGCAAATTGAGGTTTGGGGGACCGAAGTCAGTACGCGATGGCGCCCACGGACCAGGATCCGGGCGGAACCAAGGGGGAGTGGGGCTTTCCAAAAGCAAACAGTAGACTCCGCGTGAGCGTGAGTCCGAACCGTGTGCATATTTAGTCAACCATCCCGGAAAGGATGAACATTATGGCTACCATTAATATCATAGGCGATCTGGTGCTTGACCAGTCGGCCGGTGTACAGACCGGCGCAGACGGCGACGACGTCGCAATTTCCGTCGACGCTATCACCGGCGACATCTCCGGTGGTCTTGACACCGCTTTTCTCGCATATCTCAACGGTCTCACACTATCCGCCGCGCAGTTGGCTTTTGCCGACACCGCGGAGGCGGCGAGTCAGATCGGTCTCGTCACCGTGTCGCCGGCAGCCGGCGAAAACGTCGTCGAGCTGGAGTTCGCGCCCCTGAACCACGCATCATCGGGTCTATTCACCCTCGACAATGAGGAAATCTTCCTCACCACGGTGCAGGACGGCAGCGCGGTGGAAGCAAGGGACTTCAACGGCGATCTCGTCGCGGCTTTCTACATCATCCCCAACACCGAACACACCTCGGCCACGGTTCAGATGATCACTTTCGAGGGGATCGCTCACCCCGACCCCCTTAACCCTGACGACCAAGTGGACTTCAGCGATATCCTGAAAGTCCGCGCGTTGGTCGAGACGTCGACGCCCATTGGTGACCACATCAACGTGGACGACGACGGCCCGGACGTCAACACCAACGGGGCCGGCCCGGACCTCACCGTGGACGAGTCGTTCCTTGGCGGCGCCGGTGCTACCACAACCGGCAACTTCCTCGCCAACTTCCCGAACAGCTTCGGGACTGACGGCCCGGGCACGCTCACCTTCGCGCTCGGCATCCCCGCGGATGCCACAGACAGCGGGTTTACCGACACGGCATCGCAGGAACACATTTTCCTGTACCAAGAGCTTAACGGTAGTATTACCGGTCGCGTCGGAGACGGTGGTGCTGCTGACGCGAACGGTGCTATCGCGTTCACGGTCAGCGTCAACACCACGACTGCTGTCGTGACGCTCACCCAGAGCTTGGCGATGGTTCACAACGTTCCGGGTAACGGAACCGTCCCGCCCGGCAGCTACGACGAAGCTATCTCGCTGGCGGCGACCCTCATCACGCTCACCGCGCACAGCGAGGACGCTGACGGGGATGATGATTTCGCCACCCTGAACATCGGCGACAATCTCTTCTTCAAGGACGACGGCCCGAGCATCTCGGCAAACGGCACAGTGCCGACAGTCACGGTGGACGAAACTAACTTCGCTAACAACGCTGGTCCGACGAGCTTTGCCGGCATCTTCATGCCGCAAAGTGGTGGTGCTGACGGTGCGGCAAGCCCTGTCGAGATCACATACGCACTGGCCGCGTCCGGCGCATCCGGTTTGACTGACACGCTCACCGGTCTGTCAGTCGGCCTGTCGGTCGATGCTAACGGCGCCGTCCTCGGCACAATCACCGGCGGAATCGAAGTGTTCCGAATCAGTATCGCCGCCAACGGCGATGTGACATTAGACCAGTCCCGTGCGGTGCTTCACGCGAACGCTGCCGATCCGAACGACACCAGGACGTTGACCAGCGCCAGCCTTATCCAACTGACGGCGACCATCACCGACGGCGACGGCGACACGGCTCAGGCCACCGCCAATATCGGCACGAGCTTCGTCTTCACCGACGACGGCCCGACGATCACGAAGGCGTTCGACGGTGTTCCCGGCGGGGCCGTTGGCGACCACGAGACCCTGAGCAACGTGCTGACGAACCCGAACCAGTCGGCATCCGGCGACTTCGGTTTCAACATCGGGAACGACAAGTTCGCGACCTACAACGCTACGCACTCGGACTTCGCGAGCATCGCGCTGTCCGGCTACGTTACCGGCCTGGTGCCGGCTACCTCTACTCCGTTCGAGACACTCCCAGCAAACGGGGGTCCGCCGGTTGTGACACTCGTCAGTGAAAGCGCCACCGGGGCGTTGTTCAACTGGAGCGCCGTCTACGACGCCAACCCGGATGTGGCGAACGTACAGCCGGGGACGATCGCCGGCACTTTGTCCTTCAACAAGACGGACGGCACCTACACCATCACGTTGAGCGATACGGCGGATGGCTTCACGAAGGACCTACTCCACACCTCGGAGTTGCTTTCCAAGCAGCCCGTAGGCAACACGGGTCACCCGAACGTCGTGGTCGAGAAACTTTTCGATGCGTCGACGACCCCCGAACAGACCGACAAGGATTTCTTCGTGCAGTTCACCGGCAACTCAAACCCCAACGGGAGCCCCTTTGGGTTCAACTTGACGGGTGACGGTAGCCCGACCCCCGGCGACACTTTCTTCAATCCCCATGACCAAATCACCAGCAACTTCGAGGATTGGGTTTCCGCAACCCAGACCACGAACGGTGTTGCCGGCGACACGATCCAGAAGGGCGAAGCGCTTACCCTCCGATTCTTCGAAACCTCGCCGGGCATCTTGACCGACGACGGCCACATCGCCCCGACCCAGACGGCCAACGATATGGCCATCGAGTTCGACGGTATCGGCAACTCCGAGGACCTGATGCTGCTCCTTAACCTCGTCAACCTCGGTTCAGACGGAGCCTTTGGGGGTTCCGGCACTGCGACAGACACCTTCACCACGAAGGCGATGTACGTGGAGAACCAGGACATCTACAAGGCCAGCACTCCGGGTGGTGTGCCCTCTCCGTACACCAACGAGTTCTCGCTCGACAACAACGACGGTCTCGTGGTCGTCGAGCGGAACGACTATAACGCGGCCGGCGAGAACTGGGTGCTCCAGGGTGCCCAGATCATGCAGTCCGGTAACGGTCTGACGGGCCCCGACACTGTACCGGGTGGTGTGTTCGTAGAGACACCGACGGCGATCAACCTGCAAAAGGGAGTCGGTACAAACGGGGGCAGCACAACCTTCGCACTGCAGAACTGGGATCCGACGGACAACGATGTCCTCAAGATCACGGACATCGCTTTCACGGCGACCCAGACCGTGACGCCAGACGCGCACCTTGCGTTCGACGTGGTTATTCACGATGCCGACGGTGACGTGACCGGCCACAACAGCATTCTGGTGGATGTCGTCTAACAACTGACAGGGCGGCTCACGCCGCCCCCACTTGCTTGGCCGGTCCCATTGCTTAACCCGCGTGGGCCCGGTCTTTTTGTATCTAACGACAGAACCGGACACCAGCGCACTGGAATAGACGATGAAATCTACCAATCAACAGCCACCAGCCCTGCAGGTGGTGATGAGAGAAGCTAAGCGGGCCATCAAGCCGCTGGTTTGGTTCAGCGCCGGTATCAACATACTGATGCTGACAGGGGCACTCTACATGCTGCAGGTCTACCACCGCGTATTGGGCAGCCACAGCTTGGAGACGCTAGTAGCGCTTTCGCTGATGGCGGCGGCAGCTCTCGCGACAATGTCAGCCTTGGACATCGTGCGTGGTCGCTTGCTGGCCAAGGTCGGCGCATGGATGAACGTGCGACTGGCACCGGTTCTCCTGACCGCGACAGTGGAATACGCCGCCGCCACACCAGGCCAGGCCACCTCCCGCCCGCTGCGCGACCTCGACCAAGTCAGGAACTTCTTCACAAGCCCGAGCATCTTCCCGATTATCGACGCACCGTGGGCACCAATCTTCTTCGCCGCCATCTTCCTCATGCACCCGTGGCTCGGCTGGTTGGCACTCTGCGGCGGTATCGTGTTGTTCGCTCTAGCCCTGTTGAACGAGTATATCACACGGAAGCCGACAGCGGAGGCCGCGGGTGCCCAGGCGCGGGCCTACACGCAGGCCGAGGCGGCAATCCGTAACGCCGAGGTCGTCCAGGCCATGGGTATGTTGAAGCCCCTACTCGAGAGTTGGAAAGCTCAACAGGACGAGGTCAACGTCAGGCAAGTTCTCGTCGCTCACCGCGGCGGCACAATTTCGGCCATCGCGAAGAGTTTCCGACAGGGCCTCCAGATGGCGATCCTCGGACTCGGCGCTTATTTAGTCGTGAAGAATCAGGCTTCGGGCGGTATCATGATCGCCGCCTCAATTCTGATGGGCCGCGCGTTGGCCCCGGTCGAACAGGCGATCGCCACGTGGAAGGCGACGGTGGGGGCCCGCGCCGCTTACAAGCGACTTGTCAATGTCGCCGGTCAGCACCCCGAGATCACAACGGCCCTGCCGTTGCCGCGCCCAAAAGGTAAGTTTGAGGCCGAGAACATCGTCCTTGCCCGCCAGGGCGGTGAGCACATCTTGAAGGGAGTCAGCTTCCAACTCAACCCGGGCGAAGTGATGGCGCTGATCGGCCCGAGCGCAGCCGGTAAGACGAGCTTGGCGCGAATACTGGCGGGCACTTGGCGCCCATCAGGCGGTCGCGCGTTGCTAGACGGCATGAGCGTCGCCGAGTGGGCATCGGAGGATCGCGGAAAATACGTCGGCTACCTGCCGCAGGACATCGAACTCTTTGCCGGCACCATCTCCGAGAACATCGCCCGCTTCACGCCACTTAACCCAGCGGTCTTCAACAATGTGGTCAGGGCCGCGCAGTTGGCGGGAGTTCACGAACTGATCAAAGGACTGCCGAAGGGTTACGCCACCGAGATTGGCGAATCCGGCGCGGTGCTGTCGGGCGGACAACGCCAGCGCATCGGGCTGGCGCGGGCACTCTACGGCGACCCGGCGCTCCTTATCCTCGACGAACCCAACTCCAACCTCGACAAAGAGGGCGACGACGCACTGGCCGCCGCCATCGGTATCGCCAAGGCGGCGAAAACGACCATCATCTTGATCGCACACCGCGCAAACATCATGGACAAGGTCGACAAGGTGTTGGTGCTTAATCACGGCGCACAAGACCTATTCGGACCGCGCGATGCCGTGTTCAACGAACTCGCCAACCGGGCCCGCAAGGTGACCCAGATGCCGAAGGTAGCCCAGCTGCCAACCCTCGAAGTGGTCAAGGAAGTCAAAGAAATCGAAGAAATCAAAGAAGTCAAAGAAGCATGACCCATTCCCGGGAATTGAACGTCGTGCCGTTCCCCGTCCAGCCACCCTCCCTGCTGGAACCGGTGCCCCTGCGCCTGACAGGCGTGACCTGCACCGGGTTCGCGATCATGTTCCTGTTCTTCGGCGTCGCGGGAGGTTGGGCGGCCCTGGCACCGTTGGACAGCGCCGCTGTGGCGCCGGGCGTTATCAAGGTCGCCGGCGACCGCAAGCTGATCCAGCACCTCGAGGGCGGCATCATCGCGGAGTTGAACGCCGCCAACGGGGATGTCGTCAAGGCCGGCAAGATCCTCGTCCGGCTCGACGACACGCAGGCAAAGGCGCAGCTCGACCTGATTCAGAACCGGATAGCAACGCGCGAGGCGCTGGCAGCGCGTCTCAGGGCCGAGCGTGACGGCAGGGCCGAGATCGAGTTCGATCCGGCGTTGCTCGCCAACCCCGCCACCGCCGCAAGGGACGCGGTGGCCGCACAACGTGACGTATTCGCTGCGAAGCACCACAATCTGGCGGACGAGCGGGAAATCCTCAGCCAGCGCCGCCACCAGACCGAGGAGGAGATAAAGGGACTGGAAGAGCTTATCGTCACCAAGGACAAACAGATCGAGGCAATCGAGGGTGAGACCAAAGACCTCGAGAGTCTCCTCAAGAAGGGGTTGACCACCCGCGAGCGGAACCTGTTGCTCAGACGCCAGCAGCAGGAGATCGAGGGCGAGCGCGCTACCAATATCGCCGCAATCGCCCGCGCCAGAAGCGCCATGGCCGAGATCGACATGCAGATCCTGAACCTCGATACGGTGCGGCTCAACGAGTCCGTCGATGAGTTGAGCAAGGTCGAGGCGGAACTGTTCGACCTGAGACAGGAGGAGCGTGCCGCCAGGGACGTGCTTACCCGTACCGATGTCGTCGCACCGGTTGACGGCATCGTCATGGATCTGAAGGTCCACACCGCGGGCGGTGTCGTGAAACCCGGCGATACATTGATGACGATCGTACCGCTCGGACAACAACTCGTGGTCGAAGCCATGGTCAAACCGGAGGATGTCGAGACGATCGCACCCGGACAGCCCGCGCGCGTCAGCTTCCCGGCCTTCGCCCGCTACAACCTGCCGCCGCTCGAGGGTGTCGTGGAGATCGTGTCGGCTGACCGCATGGTTGAGGAGCGCAGCGGCGCACCGTATTTCGCCGCGACGGTTGTGATCGACAAAAGCGAACTCGGCAAGCTGGAGGGCCGCAAGCTGCTGCCCGGCATGTCGAGCGAGACGATGATCCGGACGGGGGCTCGCACCGTTCTCTCTTATCTCGCCGAGCCGATCACGCAGAACTTCCGCCGGGCCATGCGGGAAAAATAGCCGTACGCCGCCCAGCGAAATTCAAGACAGCAGCATTCGCCCGGCCGTGATCGCCAGGAAGAATGCAAAGGCAAGTTTCAGGTAGCGCGGGTTGAGCGCGTGGGCGAGCCTTGCGCCCAAGGGTGCGAAGAGGAAGCTCACGGGCGCTATGATGGCAACCGCCGGCAGGCTGACGTAACCCAGGCTGAGCGGAGGCCTGCCTGCGATTGCGAGACCCGACCAGATGAAGCCAGCCACTGCCGGAAGCGCAATAAGCAGGCCAAGCGCCGACGATGTGCCGACGGCCCGGTGCACAGGAAAGGAAAAACTGGAAAGCGTCGGCACCGAGAGCGTCCCGCCACCGATTCCCATGAGCGAAGAGACAAAGCCGATGACAGAGGCGATCGCGCGGTTGATCCAGCCGCTTTGCGGCAGGTGATCGGAGATCACGAGGTGCTTCGGCAACGCCATGTTGAGGGCCACCAGCAGGCCGACGACGCCGAAAACCAGCTGCAAGCCGGCGCCCGGGATGAACTTCGACGTGATGCCACCGATCAGGGCACTCACGAAAACGGCCGGTCCCCACAGAGTGAGCAGAGGCCGATCGACATTGCCGCGCTTGTTGTGCGACCGCATTGACGAGATCGAGGTGGGGATGATGACCGCAAGCGACGTCGCGACAGCCAGATGGCTGATCACAGCAGGCGAAAAGTGGAACAGGCTAAGCACCCAGAACAGCACCGGGACGATGACGATGCCGCCGCCGACCCCCAGCAGACCGGCGAGCACGCCGGAGGCCATTCCGGTCATGGCCAGACCGGCGACCAGCATTGCAATCGTCAGCCCGTCGAAAACCGACGTGTCGAATCCGAAGTCCACTGTGATTTTTCCTTGATTGGCCCACTGCGGCCTTGCGGATACATTTTTGGCCGCGCCTGTCCGCCCGTCGCGACCTGGGTGCAGATCGCCCGAAAGCGTATAGGGGTTTGGGGTGCGGAATGCTTTAGTGGCGCACCATCCCGGCGTCGACATTGAGCGTCTGGCCGGTGATCCAGCGCGCATCGTCGGAGGCCAGGAACGAGACCACATCGGCGATATGTTCCGGCTGCCCCTTGCCTTTCATCGCCTGAAGCATCTCGACGAAGCCGAACGCCTCATTGTGCGGGCTCGCCTTGACGCCGTCGCTCTCGATCAGGCCGGGCGTCACCGCATTGGCGGTGATGTTGTATTTGCCGAGTTCGGTGGCGAGCGCCCTGGTGAAGCCGATGACGCCACCCTTGGCCGCGACATAGGCCGCCATGTTCGGCGTGCCGGCAAAGAAGGTGTTGGATGCGATGCTGATCACCCGCCCAGCTTTGCCTGCCGCACGCATCTGGTCCGTGCCGGCGCGGCTGACGATGAAGGTGCCTGTCAAATTGACGTCGATGATCTTGCGCCAATGGTCGAGGTCGACATCGTCCCAGGCGACGAACGGCACGATGCTGGCATTGTTGACCAGGATGTCGATGCCCCCGGTCAGGGTCTGGATTTCGGCGAAGAGTGCCTTGACGGAGGCCGGATCGGAAATGTCGGCGGCAATCGCCCTCGCCCTTCCGCCTATTGCCGCGGCCGCCGCCTTGGCGCCTTCGGCATTGATGTCGCTGACGATGACGGTTGCCCCGTCGGCGGCGAGCCGCGCGGCGATCGCCTTGCCGATACCCTGCGCAGCGCCCGTAACCAGGGCCGTCTTCCCCGCAAGCCGTTCAGTCATGAAAATGCTCCCTCAATCCGTGGTGATGTCTGTTCAGGCGTCGGCGTCGATCACGGCCAGCGCCGCGTCGATACCCCTGCCGATCGCCAGTTTCTGGCCGGCCGCGTTCATGGCGCCGCCAAGTGCCGTCAGCGCCGCGATCGCATAGATCGGCTGGGCGGTCGGACCCATATGGCCGATGCGCGTCAGCTTGCCCAAGGTCTCGCCGCGGCCAGACGAAAACACCACCCCGTAACGGGCACGGGCAGCCTGGCGAAGCGCCTTCTCGTCGACGCCTTCGGGGGTGCGGACAGCGGTCGTGGTCGGCGACGCGATGCTGTCGCTGGCGGCCCAGATCGACAGGCCCATCGCGGTGACGCCGGCGCGCATGGCCTTGGCGGTGAGCGCGTGGCGCGCCCACACCGCCTCCGGTCCCTCATCGAGGTAGAGGTCGAGCGCGACATCGAGCCCGTTGATTTCCGAGACCGACGGCGTGAACGGAAACGGCTTATCCGGCGACCACGCATGCTCCCAGTCGACGATGCTCAGCATCGACGCGCGGGGGGCTGCCTCGTTGCCCTTCATCTTGGCCCAGGCCCGCTCGCTGACGCCCATCATCGTCAATCCGGGAGGCGCGCCCAGGCATTTGTTCGGGCCGGTGACATAGATATCGGCCTTGCAATCCTGCGGATGCGTCTTCATGCCGCCAAAGGACGAGACGGCATCGACGATGAGATAGCCGCCATGCGCTGAAACCAGCGCACCGATGGCGTCGATCGGATTGATGGTGCCGGACGGCGTGTCATGGTGGCAGACCGACACGATGGTGATTTCCGGATGCTTCTTCAGCATTGCCTCGACCGCCTGCGGATCGATCGCCTCGTTGTAGGGCACCTCGATCTCGAGCAGATGTGGCGAATAGCGCTTCGCCCAATAGCCGAACCCCTTGCCGTAAACGCCGGAGGCAAGGTTGAGCACGACATCGTCCGGCGTGATCAGCGAGGCCGCGGCGGCCTCCAGGCCAAGCACCGGCTCGCCATGCAGGATGACCGGCTTGTTCGACAGCCGCATCGCCTTTTGCGCCTTGTCGACCACACCCTCATAGAAAAGCTGGAACGCCGGGTCGTAGTCGTAGAGCACCGTGCGGCCGAGACCGCGCAGCACTTCGGCATAGGCGTTCACCGGTCCCGCGGTCAGGGTGATGACCGGATCGGCGTGTTCGAGATAGCGCATCGTCTTGTCTCCGGATTGGCGGCGGTCAGCCGTAGAATTGCGTGCCGGTCTTGTAGGTCTTGAAGTTGTCCATGTCGTGCGAGTACATCAGCTCGGCGCCATGGTCTTCGGCGAGTTTCTTCACCTTGCGCATCGAATTGACGCCCGCCACCGGATCGATGTGGAAGGCCGCCTGGCACAGCGTCTCGAGGCTCTTCTGCGTATAGGCCGCATCGATCGTGAACATGATCGGCTTGCGCTTGGGGAACTCGACCAGCAGGCTGTAATGGCCGATCGAATGGCCGGGCGTCGAGATCAGCCGGACGCCCCTGGCAAGCTCGACGTCGCCATCGATGCCTTCAAAGGTCGAATTCGCCCGTGTCGTTCCCGCAAGCAATTGCCCGGTCGCGCCACGCGCTTCGGCAGCCTCCGCCGAAAAACTCAGATCGGAATAGCCGAGATGCTCGAAAGGTTCGGGATTGCAGGCCTGCGGCATCTCGGTCCGGTGGCAGATCTTCTTGGCGTGCGGAAAATACTTGTTGCCGCCGCAATGATCGAAGTGGAAATGCGAATTGACGACGACGTCGATGTCCTTCGGTTCGAGGCCGAGCAGCGCCAGGGCGCCTGGGATGGTCTGGTGCTTTTCCTGGATCGGCTTTTCGAACGGCAGCACCTTCATCACGTGATCATAGTCATAGCCGGTGTCGATGAGGAACCGGCCCTCGGCATGTTCGATCAGGATCGAATAGACCGGGAAGCGCACTTCGCCGCCAGGGCCGCGGTTCCAGAACACATGATAGCCGTCGAGAACGAGCGAGCCGCCGTCGAGCAGGTAGACCTTGGTATCCGACATTCTTGCCTCCTTTATTGGCGCGGGTCCCGTCCGCGCATGAATTGTCCTCAGCGCGCGCCGCGCTCATATGGAATGCCGAGCGCCGCCGGCAGGCTGGCGCGCCGGCCGAACAGCACCAGCATGATCATCACCGCCAGGAACGGCAGCATCTGGATGATGTCGGTCGGTATGTTGATGCCGGCCACTTGCATGGCCGTCGTCAGCGAAAGGCAGACACCGAACAGCAACGCGCCGAACAGCACCCAGATCGGGCGACCGCGCGCCAGCATGGCCAGCACGATGCCGAGAAAGCCCGCGCCATTGGTGATGAACGGAATGAACAGCCCGGCCCCGACATTGGCGAGATACGCGCCGCCGAGCCCGGCCAGCGCTCCGGTCGTCAGCACGGCGATGGTGCGGGTCCGCACGACATCGATGCCGGCGACATCGAGCGCGGCCGGCTTGTCGCCTGCCGCCTGCAAATTGAGGCCCAGCTGCGTGCGCCGGTAGATGTAGCCCATGCCGAAAACCAGCGCGACCGCCAGATAGACGATCAGATGATGCTTGAAGAATGCAGGCCCGATGACCGGAAGGTCCGAAAGCAGCGGAATGACAGTCGCATCCGCCGCCGGCAGGCGCGGATAGCTGCGCGAGAACTGGAAATGGTGGAGCAGCGCCGTCAGGCCTTCCAGCCCCAAGGTCAGCGCGATGCCGATGACGATCTGGTTGAGCCCGATGCGCACGCAAAGCAGCGCCATGACAAGCGCCACCGCAGCACCCCCGGCGGCGCCGGTGAGAAAGCCCAGCCACAGCGACCCGGAATAGAAAGCGCCGACAAAGCCGAGATAGGCGCCGGCCAGCATCATGCCTTCGATGCCGATATTGAGCACGCCAGCCTTCTCGGAGATCTGCTCGCCGAGCCCGGCAAGCAGCAGCGGGATCGCTGCGGTGACGGCGCCGAACAGCAGCGCGCTGAGAAAGACCTCGCTGAAGAGCCCGGTCATGCCCTAGGCCCTCCGCGACTGGTTGTATCGGTGATCGAAATATTCGGCGAGCGCGAGCACGATCAGCACGATGGAAACCAGCACCAGCGTGAAATGATTGGGCACCCCGAGCCGGCGCGCCGCGCTCTCGCCGCCGATCGAAAGCACCGAAAGCAGGAACACGAAGCCGATGGCCGCAAAGCCGTTCATACGGGCGAGAAACACGGCGGGTATCACGGCAAGCCCGTAGGCGGGATTCCAGTCGGCGCGGACATTGCCCTGGACGCCGATGATGTCGACGGCGCCGGCAAGCCCGGCC